>NZ_AP014564.1:300000-600000 GCF_002369955.1 Ichthyobacterium seriolicida | reverse complement strand
TATGGCTGTAGTATTAGTTGGAGATTTAGATTTTGATAAAACCATAGCTAAAGTAGATGCTACTTTTGGAAAGTTCAAGTCTAGGGAGACTTCACGTCCAGAATTACCAAAGGAAAAACCTATCACTGCCCCTATCATGAGAGAAGTTTTTGGACCTGGTTTTGAAAACGTCACTTTAGCTTTTCGTTCCAAAGGAGCAAACTCTAAACAAGAAAAACTGATCACCCTAACTAATATGATCTTAGCTAATTCCCAAGCTGGGTTGATCGATTTGAATTTAAATCAGAAAAAACTTGTTCAAAACGCGAGTTGCTATTCTCTTTTTCTTAAAGATTATGGCTATCAATCGTTTTTTGGCATGCCCAAAGAAGGACAGACATTAGAGCAAGTCAGAGATTTATTACTAGGACAAATTGAGAAATTAAAAAAAGGAGAATTTGAAGATTGGATGATAAAAGCTGTGGTCAATGACCTTAAATTATATCAAACAAGGGGATACGAAAACAGCACTTCTTTAGCTTCGACTTATTACAGAGCATTTATAAATGATACTGATTGGAAGGATAGAGTCAGCTTTTTAGATGAGTTAAGTAAAATTACTAAACGAGAATTAGTAGATTTCGCCAATGAGTTTTATGGGGATAATTACGTATGTGTTTTCAAAAGAAAAGGTCAAGATAAGTCCATAGTAAAGGTTAACAACCCTAATATTACCCCAATAAATTTAAATAGGGATAAGAGTTCTGATTTTCTCAAAGAGTTTAACAAAAAGGAATCTCCAGACATACAGCCAAAATTTGTAGACTTTTCTTCTGCTATACAAAAAACTAAGACTAATAGCGGAATAGAAGTATCGTATATCAAAAATGAGATTAATGATTTGTTTGAATTATATATCATTTTCGATATGGGAGGAGATAATGACAAAAAATTAGGGCTAGCTCTTGATTATATAGACTATTTAGGTACTGATAAATATTCTGCTGAAGAGATTAAAAAAGAGTTTTATAAACTGGGAGTTACCTACGGAATTAGCTCTTCAGAAGATAGATCTTATTTAAAGCTAAGTGGCCTGAGAGAGAATATCCATAGAGGATTAGATTTATTAGAACATCTATGGGCTAATGCAGTATCTGATAGGGAATCCTATGATAAATATGTTATGTCCATAGATAAGGATAGGAAGGATATGTTAACTAGCAAACGTGCTATTAACACAGGATTACGTACATATGGAAAATACGGAGAGAATTCTAGATTGAGGGATATTTTCAGTATAGGAGAATTAAAGAAAATCAACCCTAATGAATTGGTGGATTTATTCAAAGGTTTGAGAAATTACAAGCAGAGAGTATTTTATTATGGAAAAGATTTAGATAATGCAATATCGGCATTAGACAAATATCACAATATAGGAGATGTAAATAATTTGAAAGAGTACCCTGAAGCTAAAAAATATCCAGAATTAGAAACAGGTAAAAATGTATATTTTGCTCAATATGATATGGTACAAGCAATGATAACATTTACAGCTAAGGGAGATAAATTCAAGGCAGAAAATAAAGCTTTCTCTAAAATGTTCAACAATTATTTTGGATCTGGATTATCTTCCATTGTATTTCAAGAGATGAGAGAATCTAGATCCTTGGCTTATTCAGCATGGGCTGAATATGATACCCCTTCACACAAAGACAGAGCCAATCATATAATTTCTCATATAGGCACTCAGGCGAACAAGATGCCTCAAGCTATAGATGCTATGATGTCTTTAATGAATAATATGCCTGAATCTGAAAAACAATTTAATTCCGCAAAGGAATCGGTGCTAAAGGACATAGCTTCAGAACGTATAACTAAATCAAATATATTTTGGACATACGAGAGATTAAAAAAATTGGGCATTGATACAGATTATAGACAACAAGTTTATAATAAGATAAAAAATATGACCATAGAAGATCTGAGAGATTTTTTCAATAGTGATATTAAAGGAAGTAATTACAATATTATGGTAATGGGAAACAAAAAAGATCTCAATATGAAATATTTAAATAAACTAGGTAAAATAAAGGAGATGGATCCACATTATTTGTTTAATTATGAGAAATCTGTAGAGTAAAAATCTATCTACTTTAGTATTCTTTTAGAGAAAAAGAAGCTGTCTCAAAACCGAGGCAGCTTCTTTTTTTGTTTAAAAGTGTAGTTTTTTACCTGTTAACCTGAGTTCGATTAATAAATCACTCAAACCCTTTGATTTTATTAGGATTTAACCCAGATTATTCATAGATATATTGTTAATATTAGGCATAAAGTGTTAATTTTAGAAGGTTTTAACCAAAAATTCACCACTTTAGATATAGCCCAAAAATGAGGAATAAAAACACATTATTTTATAGAGGGAGAAAATCTGTTGAGTTAACTTTTTCATCATCAGAAATTAGCTCTGATGGATCCTTAATCATGCTTGAAAAACTAGAACGAGATCATAAATTGATTGATTATTACAGTAAACTTTTGCCTGATGCCCGAGACTCTAGATTTGTTACTTATACCAGAAAGCAACAGTTAAAACAAAGGGTTTATATGATCATGTTAGGCTATGAAGACGCCAATGATGTTAATCATTTACAGAATGATCCTTTATTAAAAGATGTTCTTCAAGGTGATTTGGCCTCTCAACCTACTATATCAAGATTTGAGAATAGCTTTGACAAACAGGCTGTTTTTAAGTTTTGTTATGCGTGGTTATACAAATATGTTTCAAGTTTATCTGATCGCAAGAAAATAGTTATTGACGTAGATTCAACCGATGATCCAACTCATGGCAGTCAACAATTGTCAATGTTTAATGGTTATTATGGTCAATTCATGTACAATGAACTATTTTTTCATGATGGAGACACCACGACAGATTATTCTTCCTGTACTCCGCCCAGGAAACAGTCATTCCAATAAATGGTATGTGAGTATTTTAAAGCGAATAATTATCAAAATACGTGAGAGTTACCCAGAGATGGAAATAATTATTAGAAGTGATAGCGGCTTTAGCTGCGCCGCTTTTTACCAATTAGTAGATGATTTTGATTTACTATATGTTACAGGCATAGCGAGCAATAAAGTTTTAAAAAGAAAGGTATCTCGGTCAAAAAATGCTGTAAAAAAAATGTATTTAGATCAGGGAGAGAAGCACCAACATTTTATGAGTTTTACGTACAAAGCCAAGAGTTGGCACAAGCCTCAACAGTGCTATTCTAAAGTTGAGAGTACTGGATTAGGTATGAACATAAGGCATTTTTCTAGTAATATTCCCCAAAAGGATGCTAGAAAAATTTACTTTGACTTTTATGTTAAAAGAGGTGATTCAAGTGAAAATAGAATAAAAGAAGTTAAAAATATGTGTTTTTCTGATCGTTTGTCAAATCATAGTTTTCTTGCTAATTTTTTTCGACTTATGATAAGTAGTCTTGCCTATGAAATGTTTTTATTACTGAAACAGAAGATAAAGAAAACAAGATTTGAAGTAGCAAAAAAATGGTTAATCAGTTCAATTAGAACTTATCTTTTGAAGGTAAGAGCAACGATTAAAATTACCAAAAGGCGAATCTATTACCAGTTATCTAAATCTTTTGTTTACAAGGTTTATTTCGGGAAATTATTACCCAGTAGCGGTTGTTTATTTGTGAAATGAATAACCTTGGGATAGTTACGTTCTGTCGTTAAAAAACCACGTAAAAACACTAAAAAAGATCATTGTCGTGTTAAAAAATGGTGCAAAAAAACTACAAAGAAGACGAGTTTTTTTTGATTAGTAAAAAAGTTAATGAAAAAAATATCAGGTTTAATCTATTTTAATATGACTGTGAATAATCCAGGTTAATTATTGGAACTTTTAAGTTTAAAAGAAAACATAAAAAGTTAGGTTCAAGACAACTTAAAGTAAATTTGCATACGTGTAAACCCTTATATTATCTATGAAAAATGAATGTATAATTCGTTTGAGAATTTCTGAGGGACACTATCGCGTAAAGTGTGTAACTAAAAAATGACATATTTTTTTGTTTTTATTCATAGTCGAACTCTTTGGTCAAAAATAGTTAAAAATTGATTCAAAATTATTCCCCAATTTGGTATGGGTTTAGACCATTTTTTTGTAGCCTCCCTCAGAGCTAAAAAAGTAGATTTCATAACAGCATCATCAGTTGGGAATGACAATTTGTTTTTGGTATACTTTCTGATTTTTCCATTGAGGTTTTCAATCAAATTGGTCGTGTAAATAATTTTCCTGATTTCTACGGGAAACTCATAAAAAGCAGACAGTTCCTCCCAGTTATCTCGCCAGCTTTTAACAGCATAGGAATACTTAGATTCCCATGTTTTTGCAAAGTCATTTAGGGCAGCCTCAGCTGATTGTTTAGTAGGGGAATTGTATATTTGATTTCATGTCATTAAAAAACGTCTTTTTATCCTTACATACTACATATCTGCTTGAATTCCTGATTTGATGTACTACACATATTTGGTTTGTAGATTCAGGAAATACATTTTTTATAGTTTGGGTAAAGCCATTTAAATTATCCGTAGCTGTGATAAGTATATCCTCAACTCCTCGAGCCTTTAGATCTGTTAATACGCTCATCCAAAATGCAGAGGATTCATTCTTCCCTAACCATAAGCCTAATACTTCTTTTTTTCCATCTCTACCAAGGCCAATAGCGATGTACATACTCTTGTTGATCACTTTGGAATTCTCCCTAACCTTGAATACTATAGCGTCCATCCAAACTATCAAATATACAGGCTCTAGAGGTCTATTTTGCCAGGCTATGATATCATTTGTCACTCTATCTGTGATACGGGATATGGTAGATGTAGAAATATCAAAATTGTATAACTCTTGTATTTGATCCTCTATGTCTGAATTATTCATCCCCTTGGCATAAAAACTGATGATTATATTTTCTAATCCTTCTGCCATATTTTTGCGTTTAGGGATTAACATAGGATTAAAAGAGGAATCTCTATCTCTTGGAACTTTAATCTTGCTCTCTCCTAATGATGTCCTAACATTTTTTGTAGAATAGCCATTGCGGAAATTTGTATTCTTTGATTGCTCATATTTAGAATAATCCAAATGTGAATCTAATTCCCCTTCTAGAATCTTTTCAATACCTCGTCTCTGAATATCTTTTAGAAATGACATCGAGATCTTCTCCTGTTTTGAATTGTTTTAAGAATTCATCTTTTAATAAATCCTTCTTTTTTCATTTGTATAAAGTTTTAATTAGTTTTTTTTAAAAAATATCTAGGATTTTTTTTCCTAAATATAAACTTTACACACTTTACAGGATAGTGTCGTTTAGGGGTTAACATAGGATTAAAAGAAGAATCTCTATCTCTTGGAACTTTAATCTTGCTCTCTTCTAATGATGTCCTAACATTATTTGTAGAATATCCATTGCGAAAATTTGTATTCTTTGATTGCTCATATTTAGAATAATCCAAATGTGAATCTAATTCCCCCTTCTGGAATCTTTTCAATACCTCGTCTTTAAATATCTTTTAGAAATGACATTAGATCTTCTCTTATTTTGAATTGTCTTAAGAGTTCATCTTTTAACAAATCTTCTTTTTTCATTTGTATAAAGTTTTAATTAGTTTTTTTTAAAAAATATCTAGGATTTTTATCCTAAATAGAAACTTTACACACTTTACGCGATAGTGTCAACTAGTTACCTAAAACTAAGTATGTTAGATTAACTAGTTTCCTGATTTAGGTTTATAGTCTTCGGTCATTGATGTAGCTCCATGAAACATATCAGTCATTGCATTACTGTTATGTATTTGCCATCCACTAATATTCTGATTGAACCTTGTAGCACCTCTAAACATCGAATTCATATCCGTAACATTAGAAACATTCCAACTGCCTATATTCTGATTGAAAGATTTAGCGTTTAAAAACATAAAGCTCATATCTGTAACATTAGAAACATTCCAACTGCCTATATTTTGATCGAAATAGTTAGCACCATAAAACATACCTCTCATATCAGTTACATTAGATACAGTCCAACCGCCTATATTTTGATTGAAAGCTGTAGCGTCATAAAACATACTTTTCATATCAGTTACATTAGATACAGTCCAATCGCCTATATTTTGATTGAAAGATTTAGCGTCATAAAACATCGATTCCATATTGGTAACCTTAGAAACATTCCAATTACTTATATCACCGTTGAAAGATGTAGCACTTTTAAACATAAATCTCATATCCGTAACATTAGATACAATCCACTTGCTTATATCACTATTGAAATCTGTAGCAGAGCAAAACATCCAATTCATACCAGTAACCTTAGATACGTCCCAATTACTTAAGTCTTGATTAAAAGTTATTGCTCCAAAAAACATACTGGCTATACTAGTAATCCCTTCTAAATTAGGTGCTTCTACAGGTAAAGTCACTAACTTGGTACATCCTTGAAAACATCCTAAATTTAGGGTAATATCTTCATTATTATGTCTTATAGTATACGGAACACTATTCCCTAATTTCAGATCACCCCAATCTGATATACCTAATATTTTATCCTTGCTATGTGGAACCTTTCCGAAGTTAAAACCTTCTATTTTTCCTGTAATAGTTATAGTTTTTTCACCCCCTGTTGTATATGTGTGATTTGCATTAGAGTCATTATAAGAAGTAACTTTTTGCTTTCCTGTATTATCTCCCCAATCTACAGTGAAGTCGTATTTCCCTCTCTGATATATAGGTAATACTATTTTGGTATCTCCATTAACATTCCATTTTGAAATAAACTTTTTTCCAGAGGTATCACTTATTTTATTTTTATCAGTCTCTTTTTCACTATCAGTTTCTTTTCCACAAGAGAAAACAATAACACCTGATGTTAGCATTACTAACAAATTTCTAAACATTTTTTTCACTTTTTTAGATTTAAAATGCAACAATAAGTAGGATACTCTTTTACTACATGAGTTGAGTAGATAGCTAAATTAATGTTATTTTTTTAATAACCTCCTAACCTGAGTTCCATTAATAAAATCGCTTGAATCTTTTTAATTTTATTGTAATTTAAAAAGTTGCTAACATAGTTATTGGAGTTCTTTTATACTTATGAGGTGATTTAATGGAATTTTGACACTTTTTGCACTAAAACATTCTATTTATCACAAATACTAATATCTTTAATACCAGTTAATTCAAAGTTTTAAAGCATTTTCACCAAACGAATTATTAATCTAACTCAGGTTATAAAAAATCTTAGTAACCTTAAGATTTTATTACTGACATTTAGTAAACATATATATCATAAGCTCTATTTTTGTCCTGTACTAAAAAAGCCCTCTGAGTCTATATCTCTGTAAACGATGTTTAAGTCATCGCATTGTTTTTTAAATTGATTTTTGTAATAGCCTCCATCGAAAAACACCAACTTAGGTTTAGTTTTTTCTAATAGAATATCAAAATTTATATTGGGCTTAGCTCTAAGCCATAAGTAATCCACTTGGGTTAACTCCTTTATCTTTTTTGGGAAATCTAAACCTATAGACAATATAATTTCACTATTTACAGATATAAAATACTTGGTTTTTTTTATCGCTTTAGTAGAAAACACAGATTGTAATGATCGAACTTCCGTATGTCTTAGGCCAAGGCCTAAGACATACGGATCTATAGTGTGCTTATAAATTTCAGAAGATATACTATCTGATATTAATAATAACTTCCTCCCATCTTTTATACCCATAATACTTGCATCTCTTACACTAAAAATCATCCATTCTAAAAGATTATTATCAAACCTAGAATTAAAGATTTCTCTGATCTGTAAAACCAATACGCTACCCAAGGCGATATAAATGTATTTCACTCTTCTATACTTTAGAAAGAATACAAGAAAAACTATTAACATATATAATAAGACCAAACCAAACTCATCTATTTTAACATTATCCCAAACAGAATATTCAAATGAAGCAACCCACTTTACAAAATAATTCATAGCAGATATTATCCATCCATAGCCTTGTACCAAAAAATCAGGCAAATAGAAAAAACTCAAAATAGTTACAGCAATACCAGAGAAAATAATAATCCATATAAATGGTATCAAAACCACATTGCTAATCAAAAACAAAAGAGGAATTTTGTGAAAATAATAAATCGAAAAAGGAAGAACACCCAACTGAGCAGCTATAGAAACAGAAGACAAAGTCCATAGATACTTCAAAATTTTATTTCTAGGTTTAAATAATCTAGATAAAGTTGGTTGTATCCAAACTATAAAAAATACCGCTGTATAACTCAATTGAAATCCTACAGAAAAAAGCTGATAAGGATCGCATATTAGTAGAGATAAAGCTGAAATAGCAAGTGAATTATAAATATTAACACTCCTATTGACAATCTTCCCTAGGCTCACAAAAAGACACATTATCACAGCCCTCAACACAGATGAAGATAAGCCTGAAATAAAAGCAAAAGAAAACAAGAAAAAAAATGTGAATACAAATATTAGTAATTCCCCATTTTTTGCCATAGATAATGGAGATAAAAGAAAACTTAAAATCCAAAATACAATACCTACGTGCAATCCTGATATAGCCAAAATATGTATCACTCCAGCATCGGAATAATTAGACATTATATCTTTAGAAAGATCTTTCTTCTGCCCTAACAAAATAGCTTTTATCATAGATATCTGATCTTGAGAAAAATTGTATCGCTCTAAATGCATTTCTATACTATTTCTGATATCTTCCATAGTCCTAAATATATTTTTAGAACTAGATACAAATCTGACTTTATCTACCTCTGTGAATAATTGATGATATATCTTCTTATTTGATAAGTAATTTTTATAGTTAAACTGATGTGGGTTTTTAGGAGGTTTGATACTTCTAGGTTTGCCGCTTACAAGTAATCTATCTCCAATAAAAAATCTATTTTGAGAACTATCACCCTTTATGTACAATAACATTCTCCCTTTAGTATAAGAGCCTTCTGAAGTTTTATTTACCCTTACAATATAAGAGGTATGAACTTCACTGGACTTTAGCACCTCCAATATTTCTACTTCGAATATATGAGAGTCTGCATTTGAAAAATGATAATCACTATTGTATTCTCTGTGTATGTTGTAGAGGGTAAATCCTAAAAAAATGATTACCAAATAAGTAATCGTTTTAAAAGTTCTACCTAAAAAAGCATGTTTAAATAGTTTATAGAAAACTATAAATAAAAGTGTAACTGAAGATAAAGATACTGCTACCCAATTAGTTTCTATTTCTAGGAAACTGCCTAGAAATATCCCTATGGAAAAAAATATGGATATATATGCTATATAATAAATCCTTTAAGTATTTTATTTATAAAGTTTAAAGCTTTAAAAATGTAAAAATTCAGAAACATAAAAAAACAAAAAAGAGTAGTTGATAAAAAACCAAATAAGTCATTTTTTTGGTAAAATGAGCGAAATGAGATTGAAAATATAAATAAACTTATAGATTATTAAAGATATTTCATTCGAAAATTCACCCATAAATGTTTTTTTCTAAATAGTCTCTATAGGGAGAATGTGGATGAGATATACTAAAAAGCATATTTAAAGAATTATTTTATAACCTGAATTAGATTAATAAAAACCGTTTGAATCCTCTGAATTTATTGGAGTTAAGAAGTTATTATTATAATTACTTGAACACTTTTGTACTTATGAGGCAGTTTATTAATCTCTCTATCTCCTAGTTAATACAAGGCTTTCAAATACTCTAATTAACTAATCTATTAATCAAACTCAGGTTAATAAATAGTTTATACAGCAGTAAAACAAAAAAGCCGCTTGAGGATTTTACCTCAAGCGGCTATCAAATACTAATTATACTATTCGGATTTTTCTGTAGGATGCTTACTCTTATCAGAAAGAGAATCACTATAAGGCATTCCTGAATCTTGAAACATCAGTTCTATGCTAGTACCACTTGGCACTTTCCAAGAGCTTAAATCTTGACAAAAGGCGCTAGCTTCATGAAACATCATCAAAAACGTATCCGTAACATTAGAAATATTCCAACTGCCTATATTTTGATTGAAAGATGTAGCGCCTGTAAACATAGTTGCCATACCAGTTACATTAGATACATTCCACTTACTTATATCACCGTTGAAAGATGTAGTAGTTGCAAACATCGATGCCATATTAGTAACATTAGATACATTCCACTTACTTATATCACCGTTGAAAGATGTAGCTCCTGCAAACATCGATACCATATTAGTAACATTAGATACATTCCACTTACTTATATCACCGTTGAAAGATGTAGCACCTCCAAACATACCTGTCATATCAGTAACATTAGATACATTCCACTTACTTATATCACCGTTGAAAGATGTAGCTCCTGCAAACATCAATGTCATATTAGTAACATTAGATACATTCCACTTACTTATATCACCGTTGAAAGATGTAGCCCCTGCAAACATCGATACCATATTAGTAACTTTCTCTAAGTTAGGGGATTCTGAAGGTAAAGTTACTAACTTAGTACATTCTTGAAAACATCCTAAATTCACAGTAATATCGTTATTATTACCATCTTTTCCAGTATATTCAACACTATTCCCTAACTTCAACTCACCCCAATCTGATATCTCTAATATTTTATCCTTGCTATCTGAAACCTTTCCGAAGTTAAATCCTTCTATTTTTCCTGTAATAGTTACAGTTTTTTCACCTGCTACTGCATATGTATGCGAAGCATCCAAGTCATCATGAGAAGTAACTTCTTGTTTTATTCCATCTCCCCAATCTACATCAAATTTATAAGTTCCACCAGAATATATAGGTAGTTTGATAGTCTTATTTCCATCTGTAATCTCCCATTTTGTGATAAACTTTTTTAATCCAGTATTATCAGAAGTATCAGTTAATCCAGTATTATCAGAAGTATCACTTATAGTTTGTTCCTTTTTACAAGAGGTAAATAAAAAAAAGAGGCTTGCAAAGAGTAATAGAGCGCTATTTGGTATTATACTGAATATTTTGTGTTTTGTACCTTGCATTTTATTTTATTATTAAGTTATTTTCCATTATTTATTTTTTATGTTATTCCATTTACTACAAATAAATAACTGCCTACTTAGATAACTTAAGGTTTTACACATATGTAAATTTATCTTAAGTTGTCTTGAACCTAGCTTTTTTTTTAGCAAAAGCATTTTGGATATACCTCATGTTAATTTGAGCGTTTTTAATGGTGCTTTTAGTAGCTTCGGAGGTAAGAAGAGTGGCTTTGTTAGCGACAATAATACCCTTGGCTGTATTGATGTAAGATTTTATATAATCATTTGTAGTAGTCTTAACGCTAGGGTCAGCTTTAGAGGAGTTTATATCAACTTTAGCAGAAGTAAAAGCAGTTTCAACATCAGCACAAGCAATTTTAGAGGTAATAACGGCATTATTGACGGCAATAATAGCGCTATCAACTGCAACAGCAGCTTTGTCAATGCTAATTTTAGCTATAGCAATTTTAGACTCTATTTCCTTAGTATTAGATTCAACCTTATACGTATCATGAGCGGTATATGCAGCAATTTTAGCAGCGGCAATAGCAATTTTAGAAGTATTAATTTTATCCTCAGCAATTTCAGTAGCTTTTCTAGCCTCAGATACTTTAGCGATAGTGGCCTTAGTAGAATTAGTAATCTCTCTAGTAGAATAACTATCACAGAAATATATAAAAATAGAAAACGCTGGAGCATCAGAAATATTAGGCTTAGCTGAAGCAGTTGCAACAGTTGCATTAGTCCTAGCTTTAGTAGCCCTAATATCTGCCTCAATAGTGGCGTCAACAAAAGCTCGAAGTTTCTCGAGAATATAATCAGATTTAGATTGGGGAGAAGATGTATCCTTTAAACTCTTATTAGAGGTTGGTTTATCGGTAATATATTTTTTCTTTATGCAAGAAAATGTAATACTTGCAAGAAGCACTCCTAAAATAAATTTACTAAAGTTTGAATACATGGTCATTTATTTGTAAAATTTAATTTTAATCTCGTTACCTTCCCCTGAATTAAGAAGGAAAATGAAAGCAAAAAATGAGACGCTAATGTATTTATTTTTATTTAAACTCAATAAGAATAACTAAAAAATGGTTCTTTAAGAAAATTAGATATTAATCATACCTAGATCCATTGATTTTACTAGGGGTTAAAGAGAATTGAAGTTGTAATCATATTGAATATTTCTGTGCAAAAAATGTCAAATCCCCAATAAATAGCCTGATAATTAATTTTAAGAAGCCGTCTCATTAATTAAACGAGGCGGTTTTTTAATTTTTGTTATGTAGCGCTACATTTTTGTTTCCTTTTAAAAGGAAATTACTTTTTATGATACCTTTTTTCGAAGATTGTGTGCCAAAGAATGTGATCCAACAAAAAAAAGCTGCCTCGGTTTTGAGACAGCTTCGATAAGGGTTTAAATAAGATTAAAAGGTTAAATTACTTGTTACCAAGTAGTACTAGAAGTAAACTTATTCTTGAATATTAATTTGTAGAACTTTTGGCTTGTTCCATTCTGAGCTACTACTTTAAAGATTATACCTTTATTTTTACCAGGTATTGTATTATCTATCTTAAATCCTCTGTTAGGATGTAGAGGAGTGGTTTTTTCTGTAGTAGTATCAGTTCCCGTAAGCCCTTCAATACTAAAAAACGCCCCATCAGGAAGCACAGCTCCATCAGCTATAAACGCAAAATTCGGCAGTGTAAACTTTTTATGTTGGATTTTTTCTGAGACTTTTTGAGATGCTTCACCGCTACTAAAATCAGCATGTACAACCCCAATATCAAACGATTTATCTGGGTTACTGATAGTAGTAGTAGCACCATCGCTAGATTTAGCATAAGATTTATCACTAGTCAAGGTCCCTCCCTCAAAATGCATTTCTATAGCATTTTGTGCTGAACTTCCATTTTTACTATTTAATGCAGTAGTAAGCACAGGTGTAACAGCTTTAGAAGTTTTACTTAAACTAGCACACTTTCCATAACCCTCACTGGCATTTTCACACACATAACTATTATTAACAATAGCATACTCTCCCGTCATACTTTTATATCGATAATTTCTAGTAAAAGAAAGGGTGGTAATTGGATCGTTTGCATTTTTACCAGTAAAAAGATCACAATTAGCTGATGCTGATGTAGCTGCATCTTTATCGTACTTAAAAGTAATAGAATACTCCTTTTCAATATCCTTATCTCCTATTTTCTTAGGAAGTTTTTTTACTACACCACCTTCAGTCATTTTTTGATGAGTAAACTCATTTGCTGCTATACTAATAGGTATATCCAAAGTAGTAGGACTAGTGCCTGGAGCACTTTTAGAAATAATTGTAGCAGTAAGAGTACCAGCTGTTGTTAAGTTTAACAATGTATTATATGGCATTTTTACATAGACATTACCTCCTTGATCGATAGTAATTTTTGAGTTAAGCGTTGTTTGCTCTTTAGTATATGCTGATATTTCTCTCTGAGGAGTCTTTATAATGAATAAGCTTTTAAACAAGTCATTAACGTCTTGTTTGCCTTCAACAGTAACCTTGTTTTTCTCTGCTAAGAAAGATACACTTTTAATCTCTGCTATTTTATTTTCATTAATCTCTTTTCCACAAGAGAAACCAATAACACCTGATGTTAGGATTGCTAACAAATTTCTAAACATTTTTTTCATTTTTTTAAATTTAATTAGATTTAACAACTAACAAAGTACTCATTCGCTACATGAGTAGGGAACTAAATTAATGTTATTTTTTTTAAAAAAAAGTTTTTTTTGAAGGGAAAAAATATTTGATGGATGTAAATAAAATATTTCACAATAGAACCACAGAAATGGAAGAACTTAATAACCTGAGTTTGATTAATAATTTGCTTACTTAAAGTAATCAAAAGCCTTGAATTAACTGAGATTTAAGAGGCTCATATTTGTGATAAATAGGATGTTTTTATGCAAAAAGTATCAAGTTTACACCAAATCACCTCATAAGCATACGAAAGGACCCCAATGACCACACCAGCAATATCTTAAACTACAATAAATTCAAAAGGTCCAAGCGTTTTTATTACTCGACTTCAGGTTAACCCAGATTATTCATGGTTTATATTTCAATTTGAATATAAAGTGGTTATTTTTAAAGGGTTTCAACCAAAAATAACCACTTTAGATATAGCCCAAAAATGAGGAATAAAAATATACCATTTATAACTCTGAGTTCATCAATGACTACTTATAAATACTGGATAAAGCGATAGATTCTATCTAAAAAATTCATACGACTATGAATAATCCAGGTTAAACTTCATATCATCACAAACGACCGAGGAGAAATAATAAATTTCTGCATCACAAGGACTAATGAAGATGATAGAACGCCATTAAAAAACGAGCGTTTTTTGACTAAAATATTTGGAAAACTCTTTGGTGACAAAGGATATAAGCAAAGATTTAAGAAATAATCTCTTTGAAAGAGGCGTAGAATTGATTACCTCAGTTAAAAATAACATGAAAAATGCCCTCATGCCAATGTTTGATAAACTATTTCTCAGAAAGAGATCAATCATAGACCATCAATGATCAGATTAAAAATATTTGTCAGATAGAGTATTCTAGACATATATGTTTTGCTAATTTTCTAACCGATATTATTTCTGGACTTATCGCTTACAGCTTTTCGCCTAAAAAAAACCTCTATCAAATACCCAATCGTCGGTAATGCCTCTCTTATTTCGGTTTATTAATCGAACTCAGGTTTTTAGAATATCAATTGTAGTGTAATTATTTTAACACCTTCATGCTTGTAAAACAGTTTTTTTACAAAACAAACACGCTTTTTATAAAAGTCATGAACTAATTCTACAATATCATATTTTCTTTAAAATATTTGTCATATCGACCTCTTCATATATCAACTTATGTAGATTATCAGTACTTACTCTTTGTTGTTTCATGCTATCTCTGAATCTTAGAGTTACAGAGTCATCTTCTAAAGAATCGTGGTCTACAGTTATGCATAAAGGTGTCCCTTGAGCATCTTGCCTTCTGTATCTCTTACCTATAGAGTCTTTTTCGTCGTATGTGACATTAAAATGTAATTTCAGATCTTTTGCAATCTTAGTTGCCATCTCACGTAATTCACTAGACTTTACTAAAGGCAATATGGCTACTTTTATAGGCGCTATGACCTTAGGCAAGGATAATACCGTTCTAGTCGAATTGTCCTCCAAGTGTTCTGTTTTAAGTGAATTTGAAAATACCGCTAAGAACATCCTGTCTAATCCTATGGAAGTCTCTATGACAAATGGGGTATAGCTCTCTTCAGTTTTAGAGTCGAAGTATTTTATTTTTTTTCCAGAATATCTCTCATGGGCCATAAGATCAAAATTAGTCCTAGAGTGTATTCCTTCCAATTCTTTTGTTCCAAAAGGGAATTTAAACTCTATATCTACGGCCATATTAGAGTAATGAGCCAACTTTTTATGCTCGTGAAACCTGTAATTATTTGGATCTATTCCCAAGGCAGTATGCCATTTTAATCTCTTTTCTTTCCAATATTCAAACCATTTCTCACATTGGTCTGGATGAATAAAAAATTGCATTTCCATCTGTTCAAATTCACGCATTCTGAATATGAATTGTCTAGCTACAATCTCATTTCTAAAGGCTTTACCAACCTGAGCGATCCCAAAAGGGATTTTCATTCTTCCAGTTTTTTGCACATTGAGAAAATTTACAAATATCCCTTGAGCAGTTTCTGGTCTGAGATATAAATCTGTAGCTCCTTCTGTGATAGAACCCAATGCCGTTTTAAACATTAGATTAAATTGCCTTACGTCTGTCCAATTTTTAGTTCCAGATATAGGACAAGATATTCCCAACTCTTCTATAAGTAGTTTTATATCATTTAAGTCTTCTTTCTCTAAAGATTTGGACATTCTGTTTAAAATGTCTTCTTTGTCTTTCTCATATCTGAGAACATTGGGATTATTATTGATAAAATGGGATCTATCGAAATCTTCACCTAGTTTTTTACTAGCTTTTGATATTTCTTTTTCTATTTTGGAATTTATTTTTTCTACATAATCCTCTATCAACACATCGGCTCTATATCTCTTTTTAGAATCTCTGTTGTCTATTAAGGGATCGTTAAAAGCTTCTGTGTGACCCGAAGCTTCCCAAGTAGTTGGATTCATAAATATGGCAGAATCTATTCCGACTATATTTTCGTGCATTTGCACCATAGACTTCCACCAATACTCTACTATATTTTTTTTTAACTCTACTCCGTTTTGTCCATAATCATAAACGGCATTTAGCCCATCATATATTTCACTAGAAGGAAAAATGTATCCGTACTCCTTAGCATGAGATATTATCGCTTTTAGATCATTATCAGCGTTTTTCATATTTTTTTAATTCAAAAAGGTGTAGTTGTAATACGGTATACAGAAAAGTATACTCTGTTTAGTTCTACTCTAAACTTATAGAGTAGCGTGGGAGGGGCTTGAACCCTCGACCTCCGGATTATGAATCCGACGCTCTAACCGGCTGAGCTACCACGCCTTAGTTTCAGGTGCGAAATTATTAAAATAAAAGAGTAATACACTCAATTATATCAATTAAAAATTATCTAAAATATCCTCCAGTTTAGACATATCTGGAGTTAAGATAATCTCTATACGTCTGTTCTTAGCTCTGTTTTCCAAAGACTTGTTCTCCACTAGAGGCAAGTACTTTCCTCTACCAGCTGCTGAAACTTTACTTGGAGATATTTTTGAGTTTTTCAAAAGAGATCTAATAAAAGAAGTAGCCCTCATTACTGAGAGATCCCAATTATCTTTTATCAAATCACTTTCACTCTGTCTGTAGGGAACATCATCAGTGTGCCCTTCTACTACTATTTCTATATTTGGATTTTCTGATAAAACTTCAGCTAAATTAGATATAGCTACCTCTCCAGCACTGTCTATATCTGAACTTCCAGATTTAAACAATAATTTGTTTTCCATAGAAATATAGACCCTTCCGTTTCTCTCCTCTACACTGAGTCCCTTATTTTCAAAAAAAGATAGAGCTCCAGAAACAGCTTTTTTTAGTTTGGTAACAGCAGCTTCTTTTTCCTTTATTTTTCTTTCCAACTCATCTACCTTACTGTCACGATCTTTGAGTTTAAATCTCAATTGCTTGATATCTTCCTTTTCTTTAGATAGAGAAGCTTCCTTGTCGTTAAGGCTGAGTTGTAACTTTTCTAGCTCCGACAGGAGTCTCTTAGTCTTTTTGGTGTCTTGATCCAAAAGAGACTTATTATTATCAAAAAGCAGATTATAAGATTGCTGTAATTTATTTTTACTATTCTTTAGTAGAGATAATTCGTTTTTTAGTCTTTCCCCTTCTATTTTTTCGTTTTCATACTTTTTTTTGAGATCTCCTAATTTATGAGTCAGTTCCATCTTATGATCTAAGAGGTTGTTGTTTTCCTCTAAAAGCATTCTGTTTTCTTTTTCGGAAGACTTGTGTTTGCTCTTAAGACTTTCGTATATTCCAGAAGACACACATCCCTCCAATGTAATAATGCATATTAACACAATTACCCCTCTCTTTGCCATATCTAATATTTAAGTTGTAAGATTATTTTATCTAAGTAGTTGTCCTTTTTCCCTAGATAAGGAGGCCAAAGGTATTTATTATTTATTTTTTAACAGGATGTTTTTTTTGTCTGATGAAACCATTCTGTATAAATCTGAATTCTATCAATATTATAGTCAAAAATTAAACAGTTAGATCATAACAATTACAACCTTTAGCTTAAATAAAAACCCGTTACAGTTTTTTACTGTAATGGGTTTTTAAAGTTTTTTCTAGTTTAGAAGTCTATTTTGTTTAACTATGCAGCAGCTTTAGTGACAGCATCAGCAGCTTTTTTGGCTGCTTCAAAGGCAGCCTCAGAAGCAGTCTGAGCTTCATTAGCCTTTTTAAGAGCCTCATCAGCAGCAGTGTAAGCTTTATCAGCAGCTGACTTAGCGGCATCAGCAGCACTTTTAGCATTATTAGCAGCTTGAACAGCTGCGTCAGCTTTTTCAGTAGCACTTTTAGTAGCATCAGCAGAAGCAGGGTTAATGGCCTCAATAGCACCCTTAGCCTCATCAATGGCAGTTTTAGCAGCTTCAGCAGCTTGCTTAGCTTCATTAGCTTTATCAACAGCAGTTTGAGCAGCAGTCTGAGCTAATCCAGCTTTCTGAGCAGCTTCCTGAGCTTTCTCAGCAGCTTCCTTAGCGGCATCAACAGCAGCCTGAGCCTCAGTAGCCGTATTTACGGCTGCTTCAGCCTTTTGAAGAGCAGTCTGAGCAGCAATGTGAGCAGTATCAGCTAAATTCTTAGCAGTCTGAGCGGCAGACTGAGCTGCATCAGCTAGATTCTTAGCATTTTCAGCAGCAGTCTGAGCAGTAGTAGCTTTACCCAAAGCATCAGTGGCCTTGGTCTTAGCAGCTTCAGTATCTCCACTTATAGCAGAAGCTAAAGATTCAACAGCACCCTTAACTGCTTCAGCAGCAGCTTGAACTTTTTTCGACTCTTCAGCAGAAGATTGAGCAGCAGATTGAACTTTTTTGGACTCTTCAACAGAAGCTTCAGCAGCTTCCTTAGAAGCCTGAGCCGTAGCCTGAGCAACAGCTAAAAGAACCTTTTTAAGAGCAGCCTCAGCAGCAGCTTTAGCGGTTTCAGCTTTAGTTTTAGCAGCTTCAGCTTCTTCTTTAGCAGCCTCAGCTTCTTTTTGAGCAGCAACAGCCTTAGCAGCTTCATCAACGGCGGTCTTAGCATATCCAATAGCTTCAGCAGTATTAGCTTCTCCAGCCTTAGCAAGAGCAGCCTCAGCAGCAGTTTTAGCCGCATTAGCATTATCAGCAGCGGTTTTAGCTTCTCCAGCCTTAGTAGCTGCATTATCAGCAGCAGTCTTAGCTTTTGCAGCTTCAGAAGTAGCGGTAGCAACAGCAGTCTTAAGAGTAGTGTCAGTTATAGAGGCAGCTAAGGCTTTAGCCTTAGTAGCGGCCCCTTCAGCTGTTTTCTGGGCTTCTCCAGCCTCAGTAGAAGCGGTTTGAGCAGCAGTGTTAGCTTTTCCAGCTTCAGCAAAAGCGGTTTGAGCTTCTTGAGCTTTAGCGGCAGCAATCTCAGCAGCTTTCTGAGAAATAACTTTAACAGCCTCATCAGCTACTCTGCTAGCCTCATCAGCAGTAGACTCAGCGGCAGTAGCAATTTGAACAGCTTCGTTAGCCTTAGAAACTGCCTCATTTGCGGTCTGAGCAGCAGTATTAGTTTCTCCAGATTTAGCAGTAATAGCCTCAACAGCGCTCTTAGCAGCTTCAGCTTCTCTTTTAGCAGTCTCAGCAGCAGTCTTAGCAGCTTGAGCTTCTCCTTTAGCAGTCTCAGCATCTTGCTTAGCTTTTTCAGCAGCTTCAAGAATAGCAGATAGAGGATTAACATCTACATTGATAGCAACGCTATTTTTAGCTTCTGTAGCTTTCTGAGAAGCAGCATCAGCATCAGATTTAGCTTTATTAGCTTTTTGCTTAGCAGTATTAGCAGCAGCTAAGGCATCAGTAGCAGCTTTTTGAGCAGCAGTAACTTTCGAACTCTCAGCACCTTGCTTAGCTTTTTCAGCTAGATCCTTAGCGGCATCAGCATCTTGCTTGGCTTTTTCAGCTTTAGTAGTAGCTTCAGTAGTCTTTTCTTTAAGATCACTAATGCTGGCTGTTTCAGCACTGTTAGCAGTAGTTTCAGCCTTTCTAACTACTTCATCAGCATTAGAAATAGCAGTGTCAGCAGAAGTCTCAGCATTTTCAGCAATTGCTTTAGCAGTCTGATCACTGGCCGCAATAGCAGTAGCTTTAGCTGCAGCAGCAGTAGCTTTAGCTTCAGTAGCGGTTTCCTTAGCTTCCTCAGCTTTAGTTTTAGCTTCAGTGATAGAAGATTTAAGTTCTTCTCTAACTTTTGCATCAGACTTTTTATAAATGATTGCTTTATAATTTTTTACAAAAGTTTCTCCCTCTATCTCATATGTAATTGGAATAATAGATTCATAAGTATTTAGATCATCTCCATTTTCTCCCTTCTTCTTAAAAGAAACCCTAGTTGGAATAGTTGGAGAAGGGATTTTATTATAAATATCTTCACCCTCTTCCGTAGTTATTCGAGTTAAACTCACTTTTATACCCAATGTAATACCATCTTCAACAATGTCATTTTTTAGATTTGGACCTTCTAAAGAACCAAATGTTATTGTTTGATTTAAATTATCAACAGTTGGAATAGCATCAGTTAAAAGTTTATCATTATTACTTTCAACAGTAATTGAAGTTTCAGCAGAATCAACACCATCGGGAGCCCTAACCGCTATAACTCTGTATTTTTTAATCGACTGATCTTCATCAGACTTAACCGTGTACTCTATTCCTGATTGAGATAAATCAAAAACGCCTTCAACCATACTAATATTACCTAACTGCTGAGGAGAACCACTCTCAGGACTTATAGTAGTATTTTCAGATGTTGTAATCGTAGGAGTAAATTCTTTAGTTTCAGATTTTACACCATTAGGCAATAGTAAAATATATACTTTTTGTCCATTGGATTCAACGACTTGAGCCTCTATATCATCAGCTCCTATTTTTTCTTCGTTATTAGATGGTTCTAGTTTAAAACTCTTTATCTCTTTAGGAATTGCACTTTCAAGATTCTCATCTTCAGGAATTACTTTATTCTTCTCACACGAAACAATAAGAAGAAAGGACGATAGAAATAACAATACCTCTTTTAGATTATTTTTTTTCATAATTCAATAATTAATACGTTAAACTTCAACAATTGAAATCTCAATGACTTCAACACAGCAAAGGGATCATATGTAATATCCATAAAATCCCCTTTAGCCTACTAATGTAGTTTTAATATCCTACTAATGATTGAATTATTTTTCTGAAAAATCAATAATCCATATTCTAAGGTGAGTTCACAAACTGTCCTACGAAATAATTTAAAATAACCGAAATTAGATCTATAGACAATACGGCACTCTCTCCTGAATAGATCGAGCTAAGGTGTGTTCATCTGTGTATTCTAGTTCATCGCCAACGGAGATTCCCCTGGCTATTACAGTAATATTTACAGAGGCCTCTTTTATCTTTTTGTATATGTAAAAAGATGTAGTATCTCCCTCTACAGTACTGCTGATAGCAAATATTACTTCCTTTATAGTTCCAGATTTAACTTTTTTTTCTAAACTATCTATTTTTAGATCTTCTGCATTTATCCCATCCATAGGTGAAATCTTCCCTCCTAAAACGTGATATACCCCCAAGAACTGTTCTGTCGATTCTATGGCTATCACATCTCTTATATCTTCAACTACACAGACTACAGATTTATCCCTGTCAGGATTTTTGCATATTAGACATATCTCTGTGTCTGAAATATTATGACAGTATTTGCAATAATTTATATTCTCTACTAATTTTTCTATGGATGATGATATTCCTAATCCTAACTCTTTAGGATTACGAAGTAGATGTAATACTAATCTAGTGGCCGTTTTACTTCCTATTCCAGGCAATAAACTTATTTTATTCACAGCGTCTTCCAATAACTTAGATGAAAGGTTCATATTAAATAAAACGTATTGATAAAAGATGTAAACGCACAAATTTAGCTTCTCTTTTTAATAATCTGAGATCAATTAATATTTGTGTAATAAAAAACACTTTAACCCCTGCCCCCCTTTAAATAATCAAATCTAAAGAGAATCCTATCTGTAATTATTTGTCAACGTATAGATATCCACAGAGATACTTATTAAACTTTTGATATTTTTTTTAACGAATTCATTGAGTAATTTTGAATATTCTAGCAATATTTTGCAATCAGAACGTACTAAATTTTAGTATGAAAAATCTGATTGACAGGGATACAACTTACTCTAAACCCTATTTATTTTTAATAATATATTAACCAGACTCTATTTTAGACATAGTTAAACAAAATCAAATAGTGATTTGATAGTAATCAAAAATTATATTTCAATCGTAGTTAAAGAGTTCTATTTTATTTGTAATTTTGCAAGCACATTTTGTGCAAATCATTGGTTCCGTGGTCGAGTGGTTAGGCAGTGGTCTGCAAAACCATGTACAGCGGTTCGAATCCGCTCGGAACCTCTTTTTTATTTCCTTTTTAAAAATATCTAAACTCATCCCGTTATTTATAAGGAGTATAAATTACACCTTGTGCGCTTGAAGGATATTCTTTTTGATTACATTCGCGCCTCTGATTCTCTTTTGTTTGTAAAGCGAAATGAGTTGTTATTCCCAAGTTTTGAATTAGGGTTCTAGATAGAATTATGATATATAAATTTTTGAATTCTTCGATTGGAAGAAAGATTCTGATGTCTTTGACAGGTTTTTTTCTAATAGTATTTCTCCTTACACATTTACTAGTAAATCTCAGTTTGTTCCTAGGAGAAGAAGCCTTTAATGCAGCCTGTCATTTTATGTCTACAAACCCTGTCATTCAGCTTATGCAATATGTGTTGGCATCTGGATTTATCATTCATATTATTTTGGGAATTGTCTTAACTATAAGAAATAATTGGTCTAAGCCTATAAGATATGGATATAATCCATATTTTAAGAATTACTCTTGGAGTTCTAGAAATATGTTGTTTACGGGTTTGACCGTTATGTTATTTATTATGATACATATGAAGGATTATTTCTATCCCATGAAATTTGGGAAGATGAATGGCATGACAGATTATGAGTTAGTAGTTTCTCTATTTAAGAATCCAGTATATGTGCTCATATATGTTACTGCATTTGTAATGTTAGGTCTGCATTTGAATCATGGCTTCCAATCTGCATTTCAATCTGTGGGATTAAACCATAAAAAATATACTCCTGTTCTAAAATTTTTAGGTAAAGTGTACAGTATTTTTATAACACTGGGTTTTTCTTCTATTTCAATTTATTTTTTTTTCAATTAAATTTAACTGTAAATAGTTATTATGAATAAAATAGACTCCAAAATACCTGAAGGCCCTATAGACAGCAAATGGACTAGATACAAAGACAAAATAAATCTGGTAAACCCCGCAAACAAGAGGTCTATGGATGTCATTGTTGTGGGCACTGGTTTGGCAGGTGGTTCAGCAGCCGCTTCTTTGGCTGAGATGGGTTATAATGTCAAAGCCTTTTGTTTCCAAGATTCTCCTAGAAGGGCTCATTCCATAGCAGCTCAAGGAGGTATAAATGCTGCTAAAAATTATCAGAATGATGGAGATTCAGTATATAGACTATTTTACGACACTATAAAAGGAGGAGATTACAGATCTAGAGAAGCTAACGTTTATCGTTTGGCAGAGGTATCAGCATCGATAATAGATCAATGTGTGGCTCAGGGAGTTCCCTTTGCTAGGGATTATGGAGGCTTATTAGATAATCGTTCTTTTGGTGGTGTACAGGTATCTAGGACTTTCTACGCTAGGGGTCAAACTGGGCAACAGCTCTTATTAGGTTGTTATTCAGCTATGTCTAGACAGATAGGCAAGGGAAAAATAGAGATGTACAATAGGCATGAGATGTTAGATCTAGTTATCGTAGATGGTAAGGCTAGAGGCATAATAGCTAGAAATTTAATTACAGGACAGATTGAAAGACATTCTTCACACGCTGTGGTAATAGCATCTGGAGGTTATGGCAACGTTTTTTTTCTCTCTACCAATGCTATGGGGTCCAACGCTTCTGCAGCTTGGAAGGCTCATAAGAAAGGAGCTTATTTTGCAAATCCTTGTTTCACCCAAATACATCCTACTTGTATACCCGTATCGGGAGATCATCAATCTAAATTGACTTTGATGTCAGAATCTCTTAGGAATGACGGCAGAGTATGGGTTCCTAAACACCAAGAAGATGCTAAGAAAATAAGGGAGGGTACCCTAAGACCTAATGATATATCTGAAGAGGATCGAGATTATTATTTAGAGAGGAGGTATCCAGCTTTTGGTAATCTGGTTCCACGAGATGTAGCCTCTAGAGCAGCAAAAGAACGTTGCGATAAAGGCTATGGAGTAAATGCTACTGGGGAGGCTGTTTATTTAGATTTTGCCTTTGCCATAGAGCGTTATGGAGAGATAGACGCTAGGACTAAGGGAATAAAAAATCCTTCTAAGGATAAAATAATAGAACTTGGCAGAAGTGTTGTTAAGGCCAAATACGGGAACTTATTTCAGATGTACGAAAAAATAGTAGACGAGGATCCTTATGAGACTCCTATGATGATATATCCAGCAGTACACTACACTATGGGGGGACTTTGGGTAGACTATAATCTCATGTCTACCATCCCTGGATGTTTTGTTTTGGGAGAGGCTAATTTTTCAGATCACGGAGCCAATAGACTGGGTGCATCTGCGCTGATGCAGGGTTTAGCAGATGGGTATTTTGTGATTCCTTATACCATAGGTCACTATTTAGCTGATGATATCCGTACGGGGAAAATTCCTACAGATAGTCCAGAGTTTGATGCTGCAGAGAAAGAGGTAAGAGATTCTATAGATAGGTTAATAAACAATAATGGATCTAATACAGTAGACTACTTTCATAAAAAACTAGGAAAAATAATGTGGGATTATGTGGGCATGTCTAGGAATGAACAAGGTCTTAAAAAAGCTATAGAAAGCATAAAAATTTTGAAAGAAGATTACGCTAAAAACGTTAGAGTTCCAGGCAGTGCATATGGATTGAATCAAGAGTTAGAAAAGGCCTTAAGGGTGAATGATTTTATGGAATTGGGACAACTCATGGCTATGGATGCTCTTCATAGGGAAGAATCTTGTGGAGGTCATTTCAGGGAAGAGGCTCAGACAAAAGATGGAGAAGCTTTGAGAAAAGATGAGGAATTTGCATTTGTCTCGGCTTGGGAATACACAGGTGAGAATATCAGTGATGAAAAACTAAACAAAGAAAAACTGAATTACGAATTTGTGGAGTTGAAACAGAGGAGTTACAAATAATTCATTTCTAAGAATGAGACTATGAATTTAACATTAAAAATATGGAGGCAGAAAGACGCTGAGGATAAAGGCAGGTCTGTCGATTACAATATGCCTGATGTATCTCCAGAGATGTCTTTTCTAGAGATGTTAGATGTACTAAATGAAGAATTAGTAAACAAAGGCGATGATCCAATAGCTTTTGATCACGATTGTAGAGAGGGAATATGTGGAGCTTGTTCTCTGTATATAAATGGGAGACCACATGGTCCTGATGAGCTTATCACCACCTGTCAATTGCATATGAGGAGATTCAAAGATGGTGACGTCATATATATAGAACCTTGGAGGGCTAGAGCTTTCCCTGTGGTAAAAGATTTAGTAGTAGACAGGACAGCTTTTGATAGGATTATGGCATCTGGTGGTTTTATTTCGGTCAACACTTCTGGTAATACTTCAGATGCCAACGCCATACCTATTCCTAAGAGCGATGCGGACAAGGCCTTTGATGCTGCTACTTGTATAGGGTGTGGAGCTTGTGTAGCTACCTGTAAGAACTCTTCTGCTATGTTGTATGTGTCGGCTAAAGTGTCTCAATTTTCTCTTTTACCTCAGGGTAAGGTAGAAGCTAAGCAAAGGGTATTAAAAATGGTTGAGAAGATGGATTTAGAAGGATTTGGGAACTGTACTAATACTGGATCTTGTGAGATTGAATGTCCAAAGGGAATATCTCTAGAAAATATAGCTATAATGAATAGGGAGTACTTAAAGCACTTTATTTCTTCTGAGGAAGATTAAATTTGATTATAGAGTTTTAATTTACGGAGTCTAGAGGAAGATTAAATTTGATTATAGAGTTTTAATTTACGGAGTCTAAGGGTTTGTTTAATGTTTTACTAACTTTGTGATTGGTAATCTCGCGAATTAATATTATTATTTGATAACTATGGTTTTTGATTTAGATGTTATAAAAGCTCTTTATTCTCTATATCCTGAGAGGGTGAAAATGGCTAGGGAATTATTAGGTAGACCTCTTACTTTATCTGAAAAGATATTGTACACGCACTTATGGGAAGGATTGCCACTAAAAGATTATGAAAGGGGAAAAGATTATGTAGATTTCAAACCAGATAGGATAGCTTGTCAGGATGCTACTGCGCAGATGGCTCTTTTGCAATTTATGCAAGCTGGGAAGAAAAGAGTAGCAGTGCCAACTACTGTTCATTGCGATCATTTAATACAGGCCAAACAAGGGGCTAAAGAAGATTTATTGGCAGCTAACGAGTCTTCTCAAGAGGTATTTGATTTTCTAGCGTCTATATCTAACAAATACGGAATAGGCTTTTGGAAACCTGGATCTGGAATCATACATCAAGTAGTACTAGAGAATTACGCTTTCCCTGGGGGGATGATGATAGGAACGGATTCTCATACTGTAAATGCAGGTGGATTGGGAATGGTAGCAATAGGTGTAGGAGGTGCAGATGCTGTAGATGTAATGGCAGATATGCCTTGGGAATTAAAATTTCCTAAGCTGATAGGAATTAAGCTCATAGGAGAATTAAGTGGATGGACTTCGGCTAAAGATGTAATACTTAAAGTATCTGGCATTCTGACTGTTAAAGGAGGAACTGGGGCTATAGTTGAATATTTTGGTGAGGGTGCCGAGAATATATCTTGTACTGGTAAAGGTACAATATGTAATATGGGAGCTGAAATTGGAGCTACTACCTCTACTTTTGGCTATGACGACTCTATGAGGAGGTATCTAAACTCTACGGGAAGAAAAGAGGTTTCTGCCCTAGCAGATCAGATATCCGAACATTTAACAGGTGATAGGGAAGTATACGAAAATCCAGAAAAGTATTTTGATAGGGTTATAGAGATAAACCTATCTGAATTAGAACCACATTTAAATGGTCCTTTTACTCCTGATAGAGCTACTCCTATTTCAAAGATGAAGAAAGAAGCCTTGGATAACGATTGGTCTTTAGATGTTGAATACGGTCTTATAGGTTCTTGTACTAATTCTTCTTATGAAGATATTTCTAGAGCAGCTTCTATAGTTCAACAGGCTATAGATAAAAAGTTAAAGATGAAATCGAAACTTGGCATAAATCCAGGCTCTGAACAAGTTAGACATACTATAGAGAAGGAGGGATATATCGATACGTTTAAGGAATTAGACGCTATAATATTTGCCAATGCGTGTGGTCCTTGTATTGGGCAGTGGGACAGATCTCAAAAAGATAAGGAGAGAAAAAATACAATAGTTCATTCATTCAATAGAAATTTTGCCAAGAGGAACGATGGTAATCCTAACACTTATGCTTTTGTTGGATCTCCAGAGATGGTAGCGGCTTTAGCTATATCTGGGAGATTAGATTTCAATCCTATAAAAGATACTCTTATCAACGATGATGGTGATGTAGTTAAATTAGATCTCCCAACTGGATTGGAGCTTCCTCCAAATGGTTTTTCTGTAGAAGATCCAGGATATCAAGAACCAGTAAAAGACGGATCTAATGTGGAAGTGGTTGTTTCAAAGACTTCTGACAGGTTACAGATTTTATCTCCTTTTGATGAGTGGGATGGGGAGAACATCTTTGGACTTAGACTGTTAATAAAGGCAAAGGGCAAATGTACTACCGATCATATTTCTATGGCTGGTCCATGGTTGAAGTATAGGGGGCATTTGGATAATATATCTAATAACTGTCTTATAGGTGCTGTGAATTTTTTCAATGATAAGACCAATGAAGTAAAAAACCAGTTAAATGGCGAGTTTGGAGAGGTTCCTAGTGTTCAGAGATATTACAAATCGAATAATGTAAAAACCATAGTAGTTGGAGATCACAATTATGGAGAGGGTTCTTCAAGAGAACACGCCGCTATGGAACCTAGGCATTTAGGTATAGTAGCTGTGCTAGTAAAATCTTTTGCAAGAATACACGAGACTAATTTAAAAAAACAGGGTATGTTGGCTCTCACTTTTGAAAATGAGAGTGATTACGATTTAATACAGGAAGATGATATATTTGATCTTATTGATTTAAAGAGTATTTCTCCAAATAAATCTATAACTCTAAGGGTAAAACACAGTGATAGTAGTGTTGATGACATTATATGTAAGCATACTTATAACGAGAATCAAATTGAATGGTTTAAGGCGGGTTCAGCTCTTAATTTGATAAGAAAAAATAATGAAGGCTAGGTTTTATGCCTTTTTTTTATTCTTTTTTTTATTCCTTTTATTTATATTTAATACTTACTTTCGTGGCATGTATTTTATGAATTGCCAAAACAGTGAAAATTAAGTTCGAATACTATAGGAGCTTTTGCAATCTTTTTGTGTTGAGTGAACGCAGTTATACGGTTGCATTAAAGCAGTTTTTATATTATTCCGATCGGGAAAAAAAATAATTAGGTATGATCTTTGGATCATACCTTTTTTTTGTGTCTCAATTTAAACTTAAGTGTTTATTTTTTTGAGGTCTTATTTTGAAATAATTATAAAAAAAAGGGAATAGTTAATATATAATTTATGCGATGGATTATATTTTTTTGGGGGATTCTAGTTTAATTTTTAGTAGGGTTCATGATAAGTGAAAAACAGTTAAAATACGACAAGGCTTATTTACGTATAGCTATGGAGTGGGCAAAATTATCTCACTGTAAAAGGAGGCAGGTAGGTGCGATTATAGTAAAGGATAAAACTATTATTTCAGACGGTTATAATGGAACCCCTTTTGGATTTGAAAATGATTGTGAAGACAGTGAAGGATACACAAAATGGTACGTATTGCATGCAGAGGCTAATGCTATTTCAAAGGTAGCTTCCTCTTCCCAATCTTGCAAAGGAGCTACACTTTATATAACTCTTTGTCCTTGCAGGGAGTGCAGCAAACTCATATTACAAGCGAATATAAAAAGAGTGGTATTTTATAATAAATATAAAGACTACTCTGGAGTAGAGTTTTTAGAAAAATCAGGTGTATTAGTTTCAGAAATAAGCGTATGATTCAATTATTGTTATGTCATTTTTTATAAACAGAGTTAATTTTAAAATATAATTAGATATGAAAAAATATTATTTTTTAATCCTATTCCTACTTTCATTTCGAATGGGTTTTTCTCAGGAAGATAAAATAGATGATGAATTAGATAAACGTTATCCACTTTTATTTAAATTAAATGAATCGGGCTCTAAATTTTTGAGTCTAACTATTTGGAATACTTTTCGAGCTGGCATAAAAAAGATTGGAACCAGAGATCAAAAAAATTTTTTAGATTTTAAAGGTTCAAATATTTTCGTTTATGGTCAATTTTCTCCTAGATTTATGGTAATGACAAGTATAGGTTCACGGTCGTTTAATGCTCAAAATACCGGTGTAGATGGAGAGTCAAAAGCTATGGTGTTTTTAAACGATGCCACAGGAGAGTATATGGTCATAGATAAAAAGATGTATATAGGACTAGGACTACATTATTGGTGCGGTATATCTAGAGCACAAGTAGGATCTGGCAATAGCGCCATGACAATGGGCGGTCCTAATGATAGAGTATGGTTAAATTATGGTAGAACAGGACAGGCTGTAAGAGAAATTGGAGTTTTTATCAAAGGATCTCTCTCAGATAAATTGAAGTATTCCTTTACTATAAATGATTCTGAAAATTCATACGTTGTAAATGATGACACTCCTATATCAAAAGATGTGTCGGCTTATGCTGGGGCATATATCTCACCTAAGGTCTCTAACTCGGAGAAATCTAGATTGAATTATACTTCTAGATTAGAATATCAATTCTTGGATGAAGAAGGCGATAAATTCCCTTTTAAGTCTGGGAGTACTTTCAGTAAAAAAGGAAATGTTTTCAATGTTGGAGCAGGCATTTGGTATCATCCCAATGCGTCTATTACTTTAAGGGATAAATTATCTCCTATAACAAAGATTTCTGAGATAAAAAACGTAAACCAGATAGAATATCAAGATGCTTTACATTTTTCAGTAGATGCTTATTTAGATATGAAAGGATTAACAGCTTATGCGCTTTTTCAAGACACTAATTATGGGAAGAATGCAAGAGGTTATAGATTCACAGGATCTAATACTACATTGACATTAGGTTATTTTTTAGAGGACTTTAATCTTCAGCCTTATGCTTCTTATAGTTTTTTACATCCTAGGGTCGATGGATATAATTCTGGATGGGATATGAAATTAGGTATTAATCTTTTGAAACTAGATATATTCTTAAGGGCATCTTTAGAATATAAAATTAATAAATCAGTTGAAGATACTTCTTTAAATAAAAGTTTGATTTTGCAAGTACAATTTGTAATATAAATATTATGGATAAATTAAATGAACAAAAAAATGCAAGTGCTTATTGGAAAGAGAACTTAAAGTACTTGATAGTCCTTTTAGGATTGTGGTTTTTAGTCTCTTATGTATTATCAATTATCCTAAAGGAGGATCTCGATGAAATAAGAATGGGAGGTTTTAAATTGGGGTTTTGGTTTGCTCAACAAGGGTCCATGTTCGTATATGTGATATTAATATTCGTATATGTGTACCTTATGAATAAACTAGACAAAAAATATGGTTACGATGAATAATATTATACACTTTAAAAAATAATAAAGCAATGGATGTACAAATTTGGACTTATATATTGGTCTCTATAACATTTATAGTATACATAGGTATAGCGATTTGGTCTAGGGCAGGATCCACGGAAGATTTCTATGTGGCTGGAGGAGGAATATCCTCTCTATCTAACGGGATGGCCACAGCTGCAGATTGGATGTCTGCTGCTGCCTTTATAAGTGCCCCTGGTATAATTTCCTTTATGGGATACGACGGATCTGTATATCTCATGGGATGGACAGGTGGTTATGTCTTATTGGCTTTGCTTTTGGCTCCCTATTTGAGAAAATTTGGAAAATTTACTGTTCCAGATTTCATAGGGGATAGATATTACTCTAATATAGCTAGAACTGTAGCTGTGTTCTGTGCTCTTATAGTATCTTTCACTTATGTGGCAGGTCAGATGCGTGGAGTAGGTATAGTATTTTCTCGTTTCCTTGAAGTATCTATAGATGCTGGGGTTATAATAGGTATGATAGTGGTCTTGTTCTACGCTGTGTTGGGGGGGATGAAAGGGATTACATATACTCAAGTAGCACAATACTGTATACTAATTTTTGCATTTATGGTTCCTCCTATATTTATATCATTCCAGATGACTGGGAACCCTATACCTCAACTCGGGTTTGGAGGTCAGCTATCAGATGGAACCTACTTATTGGACAAATTAGATGGATTATCCAGAGAATTAGGATTTAACGATTATACTAAGGGGAGCAAGTCCATTTTAGATATGTTGGCTATAACATTCACTTTGATGGCTGGTACTGCTGGACTTCCTCATGTAATAGTTAGGTTTTTCACAGTTAAAAAGGTCAAGGATGCCCGTAAATCTGCTGGATATGCACTATTATTTATAACTATTTTATATGCTACTATTCCTGTTGTAGCTGTTTTTTCTAGGGTTAATCTAATCGAGACTGTTAGTGACAAGCCTTATTCTAGTATGCCTGAATGGTTTAATAAATGGGAAAATACTAAGTTGATCAGTTTTGAGGATAAAAATGGAGATGGAAAGATACAGTATCTAGCAGATAAGAAGAGTAATGAGTTGACATTAGATAGAGATATAATGGTTTTGGCTAGTCCTGAAATAGCTAATCTGCCAAATTGGGTTATAGCTTTAGTGGCATCAGGCGCTCTAGCAGCTGCGTTATCTACTGCAGCAGGGTTATTATTGGTAATCTCTTCTGCTATATCACATGATTTGATAAAAAAACAATTTAATCCTAATATATCGGCAAAAAAAGAATTGATAGCAGCTAGGGTATCTATAATATTATCTGTTTTTGTAGCTGGTTATTTTGGTGTTAATCCACCTGGTTTTGTGGTAGCAACTGTAGCTTTAGCTTTTGGCTTAGCAGCATCTTCATTTTTCCCGGCAATAGTTTTAGGTATATTTTACAAACGAATGAACAAAGAAGGCGCTGTATTTGGAATGGTAATAGGTATGATGTTGATGCTTTACTATATGATAAAGTACAAATTAGGTTGGTTTGATGGAGGGGTAGTTCCAGATGAATCTGAATGGTGGTTTGGTCTTTCTCCAGAAGGTTTTGGCTTAGTGGCTATGTTGGTGAATTTCATCTGCTCTATAGTAATTTCAGCCTTTACTCCAGAACCCCCTGCTAAAGTTCAAGAAATAGTAGAGAACATTAGAATACCAAGTGGAGCAGGAGAGGCTGTTATGCATTAAAATATGTTTCTAATCTAGAAACCCTTTACTGATATTAAGAGAAACCTCTTAAGTTATCTTGAACTAAAAATTAGGTTCAAGATAACTTAAGGGGATTTTTTTTATCCATTTTAACAGATATAAATACAAATTTTCATAGCGATAATTAAATCTCCATTCACACTCTTTTAGATGATAATAAAACTTGTGCTTATGAACTCCTCTAAACCTGGATAATCGAACTTTACATAGTCCCCAAAAATTCTCTATTCCATTAATATGATTTACTCCTTTAGCAAATTCATTTTCACTATGTTTTAATCTATAATGCCTCTTATAACCATAATTTACCAAGCCGTCATAAGACTTAAATCTATCAGTATAAATTTATACTTTCTTTACTTGCTCTGCTCTCTATGATAAGCATTATTACTGATGATGAGCAGTTTTTTACAATTTGTATAAACTTTCCCCTCTCTCTTTAACATACCAAATACAGGAACTTTTCCTCCTGATCCTCGTACCCTTTTTCCCCTAGCTCGTTTAGCTCTAAAATAACTCTCATCTAATTCTATTTCCCCTTGATTAAAGAGACTTTCTTCTTCGCATTTTTGAGCAATTAACAAACGTAATTTGTCAAAAATTTTGTTGATAGTATAACGACTTACATCAGTCAATTTACTAACTTTTTTTGCTTGCTATATCTAGGCAAAATAACCGTAAAATAGACCTGAATTTTGCCTCAGAAATTCTCAAACGAATTATATACTTGTTTTTCATAGGGTTATACACATGTAAATTTACCTTAAGTTGTCTTGAACCTAATTATTTTTGCCAGTCAGATCTATCTCTGATTTGATGTAATAAGAGTTTTTTGACCATTTTAAATCAGATAATTTTGACATAACAAAATTTCCAAATTTAATCCCTTCTCCTATTCTTTAGAGAAGCTAAGCCGTTCTTATTTGTTTTAACATTTAAGTGGACTTTAGAATACAACCTCTTCTTCTAAATCTTTTTCATTTAAAGTGTACAGGGAAATACGAATACTAACCATTGATTCTTTCAACAATTTATTGCCTTTTAGAATTATTACTTGATAGCTCAATTTATCAGGAAAATTAGTGGAAGTAGAGTCGATACTTAGGAACAAGAAAAATATAAGTCCAAAAAGAAGAGAGAGATTAGTATTCATGACGACAAGAATAACCGTTCGAATTAAAACTTTCAGCCCTAATTTTAAAAAAAAACATCACTTATGCAAATGGATATAGTAACGAAAAGCTTTTTAGTAAAATCAAGTCTTTAAAGTATTTTTGGCAAGCGAATTATTAATCGAACTCAGGTTTACAAATAATTTTAAAAATTGGCTAATTTTGACCCCAATATTAAAATTTAGCTCTCTATTTTAAAATAAATCACTATGAGAATACTATTAAAAAATGCTATAATAATAGATTCCGAAAGTTCTCATAATGGTCTTAAGAAAGACATCCTAATAGAGGGTAATACAATAAAAGAGATATCGAATAGTATAAAAATATCCGACGACACTAAAATTGTTGAAGATAATAATTTATACGTATCTACAGGTTGGTTTGACTGTAATGTGAATTTTGGAGAACCAGGCTATGAACACATAGAAACCATAGAATCTGGATTGAATGCTGCCGCAAAAGGCGGCTTTACTTCGGTGGCTGTTATGCCTAATACTGAACCGACAATAGATAATTCTTCAGGAATACATTTCTTAAGAGAAAAATCTAAAGAACATATAGTAGATTTATTTCCCATAGGGGCTTTAACCAAGAAATGTAAAGGAGAAGAATTAGCCGAAAGTTATGATATGGTCGAAGCTGGTGCCATAGCATTTAGTGATAATAAAAACACTGTTACTAACTCTGACACTATGAAATTAGCTCTTTTATACAATAAGGAGCTAGGTAAAAAGGTAATCGCTTTTCCAGATACAAAAGATCTCTCTGGAGGAGCTCATATCAATGAAGGAATAAAATCTACTCAGCTGGGATTGAAAGGGAATCCTTCCCTATCAGAAGAATTACAACTCTCTAGAGATATATCATTAATGAGATATACAAAAGGGAATTTACATATACAAAACATATCTACTCATAATTCTATTTCCTTAATAGAGAATGCTAAAAAAGAAGGAATGCAAATAAGTTGCCATGTGACTCCACATCATATATCTCTTACTGAAGATGAATTAGATGATTTTGACACTCTATTTAAAGTCAAACCTCCTCTTCGTTCAAAAAAAGATGTAGAAGCTCTTAAATTAGCTATAAAGAAAGGAATCATAGATGCTATTTCTTCGGATCACACTCCAATAAATATTGAAGATAAAAAATGTGAATTCGAATATGCCAAACCTGGAACTATAGGCCTAGAAAGCTGTTTTGGGGTGATCAACAGAGAATTAGAAGGTGATATTTCTATAGAAGAGATCATAAACTTGATAAATTCAAATCCTAAAAACATTTTTGGAATAAAAAATACTAAAATAGAAGAGGGGGAAAAAGCTAATCTAACCCTTTTCAACCCAGATATTAAGTGGATTTTTACCGAAAAGGACATAATGTCTAAGTCTAAGAATTCTATGTTTATAAAAAAAGAGTTAAAAGGAAAAGTCATCGGCATATATAACAAAGGACGATTACTCTTAAATGCTTAGCTCATCTTTTAAGTAAGCTCCAAAACTCTTAAAGGCATGATAAAATGAAAATACTAGTTACTCTATCTCGTTTTTTTGTCGGAGGCGTATTCATCTTTTCAGGAATAATAAAACTCAATGATCCATTAGGCCTCTCTTTTAAACTCTATGAATACTTTAGTCCAAGCGTTTTTGACATTCCTTTTTTAGTAGATAAAACTCTGCCTATAGCCTTCTCTTTAATAGTGTACGAGATATTATTGGGCACTTTGCTAATCATCGGTTTTAGACCTAAGATTACCATATACAACCTCTTAGGATTGACCGTATTTTTCGCCTTTTTGACTTTCTATTCTGCGTACTTCAACAAAGTAACCGACTGTGGATGCTTTGGAGATGCTATAAAATTAACACCTTGGCAATCCTTTTATAAGGATATTATACTCTTATTCTTCATACTGATCATATGTTTCGGAATAAAATATTGCAAAGCGCTTTTTAGTAAAAAAGTATCTGAAGGGATTGTGTTATTCACTTTAATAAGTGCCTTAGCAATTGGAATATACATAATCTCTTTTCTGCCCATAAAAGACTTCAGGCCTTATTCCATAGGAACGGATATTTTAAAAGAAATAGATAGATCTGAGCGAGAAGATCCAGATATTTACGAGATGAAATGGATCTATAGAGTAGATGGAAAAGACAAAGTGTTTTCTACAGAACAAGAGCCTTGGAATATAGAAGGCGCCGAATTCGTAGATAGAAAGAGGATTCTAATAAAAAAAGGTTATGAATCGCCTATAAAAAACTTCTACCTATTATCTAAGGAAGATAAAGATCTGACATCTGAATTACTACAAAGAGAAAATCTGATATTAATAACCTCTTATGAACCTTTTGAGATAGAAGGAGAAACTCAAAAAGAGTTAATCAAATGGAGAGATGATTTTATCAAACAAGGTGTGGAAATATACTTTTTATTGCCCATTAGTACTATGGGTAAAGCCTCAAATAGCTATACTCTAGATAATCTAGAGCTGTATATGGATGACACTACTCTAAAGACAATAATAAGAGCTAACCCAGGAGTAATACTCTTAAATAAAGGTGTGATAATAGGAAAATGGAGTTTGAGAGATATAAAAAAAGCTTATGATTTAACTTTAAAACAGTAATCCCAGATTCTGAGATTCACACACATTTTTTTCTAAAAAAAACATATCTCTTTGTATTTTATCTATAATATAATTGTCAACACTTCAGGCATTTTAATAAATATTCTATCGTTATTCAGCCCGAAAATTAAAAAGTTTGTAGAGGGAAGAATCGATTGGGATAAAAAAATGCGTAGAGATTTTTATAGAAAAAAAAATGTAATCTGGTTTCACTGTGCTTCTTTAGGTGAATTTGAACAAGCCAGACCTCTCATAGAACTTTTCAAAAAGGGAAATAATAAAATATTGTTGAGTTTTTTTTCTCCTTCGGGTTATGATGTAGTACATAAGTCTTATTCCAAAGCCGACTATATATGTTACCTCCCTTTAGACACTATAAAAAATGTCAATACATTTCTAGAAATAGCCAATCCCGAGGCGGTTATTTTTATAAAATATGAATTCTGGTTTTGCTTTATAAATACTTTACACAGTAGGAAAATACCAACGTTTATAGTGTCGGCTATTTTTAATAGAAATCAGATGTTTTTTAAGTGGTATGGAAATTTTATGAGAGAAGGGATAAAAAAATTCACACATTTTTTTGTTCAAGATGAAGGGTCAAAAAAGCTGCTTGAATCTATAGGAATAGACAGTGTAACAGTGTCTGGAGATACTCGTTTTGACAGAGTTATAGAGATAGCTAGAAAATCTTCCCATATAGGGGAAATTGAAAAATTTAAAGGTGAAAAAATATTATTAATAGCAGGAAGTACCTCAAAGCCTTGTGAAAAATTACTGACTCATATTATAAATAATGATAATTGTAATATGAAATTCATAATAGCTCCACATGAGATAACAAAAAGAAATATTCAAGAATTAAAAAATAATATAAAATCTAAATATGTACTTTTTTCTGAGATAAACCGACAAGATATATCCCTCTATGATGTATTAATATTAGACAACGTAGGCATGCTAAGTGCCGTATATAAATACGGTGATATCAGCTATATAGGAGGAGGATTAGAAAAAAGAGAACTTCACAATATAATGGAACCTGCAGCATTTGGACTTCCTATAATAATAGGGAAAAACTACCATAATTTTTTAGAAGCTGTAAAAATGGTTGAGGAAAATGCAGCTTTCCCAATAGAAAATAACGTTACTTCATTGGGAGATATTATAAAAAAACTACTCGATGGTGATATTAGGAAGGAAGCTGGACAAAGAGCCTTAAAATTTGTTGAAAATAACAGGAGTGACCTAAAAAAAATAATCCACATTATTGATAAAAATACAAATCAATAATATGGATTATCTCTAAATTTAGATAGAATCTTAAAATCTATTTGTCATGATTATGACCATCGTGGTCCTCATGATTTTCGTGGTTATCTTCTTTAGAATCAGAATTTTTAGTGTGGTCTTCATCTTTGTTATCAGCGTTTTTCTCATCTTCTTGAGATTCAGATTCCTCTATTCTATCTCTTACTTCTTGAGCAAAACTGGTTTTCTTTACATCATCACTTAAAATACCGTAGTATTCTTTCAACTCGGAATTAGATATGCCCCTCAATGTTTTCAAAATAAAAGCTGAAACTGGACTATCAGGATTCTCCTTTATAAAAGAAACAGATATCTCAGAAATTTGACTCTCCATCTCTTTGTATTTCTCCATCATTTTTTTCTCTACCTCCATAGCCAATAGAGTGTCGTTTTGATTTACAGCCTCCATATATTTGTCTTGTAACTCTTTGCTGCTTGATAGTTCTATACTTTCAACTTTTTCAACCAATTTTTTAAACAGTTCATCAGTAGCAGAACCTTTTACATTTGCTCTTTCTATACTGTCGATAGGTATGACTACAGATACATCATCAGCCCCCATAAAAATTGCCGCATACCTGCCTTTATGAGCTTGTAACTCTATAAATAATAGTCCTTGTTCAACTTTTTTTCCTGAAAAGGAAAATTTATTATCACTTGATATCTTCGTGCTATCTAGGATAACGCTACCTATATTTTTTTTCATTTCCAGCAAATGAACATCTCTACTGAGAGAATCTAATGTCCCTAATACCTCTCCTTTAATAGTAAAACTATTATTGTTGTTGGAACAATTTGTAAATAACCCCAGTAAAACTAGGAATACACATGCTTTTTTTATCATTTCAAGTTACTTTAATTTATTGTTTAATATGATATTATTGAGTTTTATTTTAAACTAAAAAAGGGAAGCTAAAGAAATTTCTTAGCTCTTGCCCCTCAAAGAAGTGCAAATAAACAACTATTTTTTCATAAAAGATTGCTGTCTAAAGACTAAAAAATAAAAATAGGTTTAACCCGGATTATTCACAGTCATATTAAAATAGATTAGACGTGATATTTTTTCCTTAACTTTTTTGTTAATAGAAGAAGCTGTCTCAAAACCGAGGCAGTTTTTTTGTTTGAAAGTGTAGTTTTTTACCCGTTAGTTTATCTCACTAACTGATTGATAATCAAAATAGTATGAATACAAATTTCAGGGACTACAACCAATGACAAAATTGGCTTTTTCCGCCTAGTATCGAAGAATTGATTCCTGCAGATCATCCTGTGCGAGTTGTCAATGGTGTGATTGAACAACTAAACCTCAATTTGTTGATTTCTGAGTACAGTAAAGAAGGGAAACCAAGCTACCATCCTAAGATGATGCTCAAAGTAATGGTATATGCCTACATGGATAACACCTATTCTTCAAGAAAAATTGAGAAAGCAATGCGTGAAAACATCATTTATATGTGGCTTTCAGCTCAACAGGTAGTAGATCACAATACCATTGCTCGTTTCCGTAGTAAAAAACTCAAGACCATTTTTAAAGATATTTTCAAACAAGTGGTCTTGTTATTGGCAGATGAAGCCTTGTTAACACTCAAGGAAGTCTTTACAGATGGGACTAAAATTGAATCCATGGCTGGACGTTATACTTTTGTTTGGGGTAATGCGATTAAGACTCGTAAAGAGAAAATGTCCGAGCAACTGGAAAATATGTGGCAGTATGCTCAGAGTATCGCAGATGAAGAAGATCTAGATCCTACTCCTCAAGACTTTAGCAAGATTGATAAAGAGAAAGTAGAAAAGACGGCTACTAAAATCAATAAGATACTCAAAGGTAATACCAAAGCAAGCAGTAAAGCCAAAGCCAAGGCACGCTATATGGAAAAGAATTTCCCAATCAACCTTGAAAAGTATCAGCAACAAGAACAAATGATATCATAGCGTAACAGTTATAGTAAAACGTATCCTGACGCTACCTTTATGCGCATGAAAGAAAATCATATACTCAATGGTCAATTAAAACCAGGGTATAATGTTCAAAATCAATCATTTCCAAAATACCTTAGTGCAGATGCTGGTTATGGGAGTGAAAAAAAATGCCAATACCTAGAAGATGTTGAAATAAGTGGTTATGTCAAGTATAACACTTTTGATAAAGAGCAACGGACTTATAAATCTAATCAAAAGAAAATCTCTAAAGTTGACTTTCATAGAGATAATCTTCATTATAATGAACAAGGGGATTACTATATGTCCTATGTGGGCCAAAGAATAGAGAAAATCTATGAACGAGAGAATACAACAAAATCAGGTTACAATCAAACCTTGAGCGTATATGAGGCACAAAATTGTCAAGAATGTTCACTACGAGGGCTTTGCCATAAATCAAAGTACAATAGAAGGATAGAACGTAACGATCATCTTGAAAGACAAAAGAATATAATGCGTAATAGGCTCAAGAGTAATGAAGGTCAAAATAGACGTAAAAAAAAGAACATCAGATGTGGGACCTGTCTTCGGATATATCAAATCAAGCCGAAATTTCGAGAGATTTACACATAAAAGGATGAAAAAAGCAGAATTAGAATTTGGATTACATGCTTTAGCACACAATCTTCGAAAAAAGGTATCATAAAAAAGAACTTCCTTTTAAAAGGAAAGTAAAATATAGCGCTACATACCAAAAATTAAAAAACCGCCTCATTTCATTAATGAGACGGCTTCTTTGGCTAATTATAAGCTGATTAATTTAAAACAAACAGCTCTAATACAGTTGAAACAAGGTAAGAACTGCCTAATATTTATCCCAAAATAACTTGGTGTCTAAATTATCTCCACCTATAGCACTACTTGCTTGTTCGTATGATTTTTTATTCAAATTCTGCTCAGAAACTGGATAAGTATATCTATACGGCGGTTGACTGATACCTCCAAAAGGCTCAGCTGCTGGTGCTAACTCAGGATAATCTAACCTTCTCCAGTGCAACCAAGCGGAACTACCTCTATTGTACATAGCTATCCACATTTGAGTACCTATCCTCTCTTTCCATTTTGTAGCATCGTAAACTACTTCAGGTTGTGCCAAATAAGTTGTAGCCTCTGCATCAGTACCTCCAAAAAACACTATTGAAGCAGTGACTCCATCATCATAGTGTTGCTTTGCATCTCCAGCCAAAAAGCCTCTTTGGACAGCTTCTGCTAATAATAATTTTACTTCACTGTAATCAAAGATACGTCCCTTAGCGTCAGCTTTTGTAAACCTATCTGTAACATGAGAATATTCAGAATATGCACTTCCCTTGCCTATCTCCCCTCCTAAATACTTGTTAGGACTAACCGGAGTACATAGCTTAGATATTCTAGGGTCGTTTAAGCTCTCCAAAACATCTATAAATGTTTTGGCTATTACGTAGTCATTCCTCCCACTAGCTACCAAAGCTAGATACATCCTATTTTGATTAGGTTGTACAGGCTTGTAATTATAGTAAGCGTTATCAGCACTAGATTCAAATAATCCATAATTATTAGCTTTTACAACTATGTCTTTAGCATAAGTTTCATCTACATCTGCCATAACCAACCCCATTCTAAACATTAGAAAAGCAGCGAATTTTTTCCACCCCAATGTTGTAGTATAAACATTGTCATCAGGGAAGCCGCATGCTTGGGGATTAGCGGATATTGCCTTTATAGCCTTATCTAATTTGCTTATTAAGTCTTTATAAACTGTTTTAGCGTCATCGTACTTAGGAGATAGATTCTCTATATCTAAAGCCTCTTTATATGGAATATTCCCAAAAGTTTCTACTAACCTGCTATAAGCAAATACAATATGTATATCCAAAATAGCATCTCTTACTTTTTTCACGGATTCTTTTATCCCCTTATCCTCTTTTAATAATTTTTTAGCTTCATTTAAATTACTTAATCCTCTCATATAAAGATCTTTATACGTATTATGCGGCACATTTCTCCTAGACATGTTGTAATTAGACTCCTGTATATAGGTTGTTTGTTGTAAGTGCTGAACCCATAATCTGCTATTATTAGTATTGTCACTAATATCCAAAAGATTATTCACAATACGATTCTGAGCCCGTAAATACAAAGAATTAATAGTTGTTCTGCCTAAAATCTTGTCATTTTTATTCATATCTGTTATATCTGTCATGTAATCGTGTTTACATCCAAACACAAATAAAAGTGCTAAAAAAAGGATTATTTTATTTTTCATATTATTTATAAATTTTATGTAGGACATAGTCGCTTTACTTTTCATATTTTTTTTCTTAAAAATTAATTTTAACATTGAAAGCTAATTCCCTAAACACAGGCAATGATCCGATACTAATACCTTGTACATTACCAGCACCTAAGGCAGATTCAGGGTCAGCATGAGGTAGGTTTTTATGCAATATCCACAAGTTAGAACCTACTATACCTAATGTCACTCCCTTTAAAAATTTAATGTTGTCTACAGGTAATTTATACGACAGGGAAACCTCTCTTAACTTTATATATGAAGCATCATATACAAAAGCTTTATGAGGCAAAGCGCCATATCCAAAAGTCCCGTCTACAACTTCAAGCCTAGTTTCATTTTTTGCGCCATCTTCATTTACCCCAGGGTTGATATACCCCCCTCCGTCTGCTATCTTATTTCTAACAGGATTGCCTTTGTCATTAAGGAAGTCTGTCTCTTCATACAGCCCAGTACCCATTCCATACCACATATCTAAAGAGTAAATATCCCCTCCTTGTTGATAATCAAACAAAAAAGACAATGAGACCCCTTTGTAAGAAAAAGTATTAGACCATCCCAATAACCAATCAGGATTTTGATCACCTATCACCTCGTTTACAGTTTTAGTGACTTTATATTTGCCTTTATTAGGACCTTCACTGTGTACTATCTTTTGACCGTTTTTATCGTAGACATAATCCGAACCGTATATAAGACCATAAGGCTCACCTGGAGTAGCTCGTACAGTTACATTACTTTGATAACTTCCAAGAGTAATTTTATCTACACCATCTGCCAGAGAAACTACAAGACTTCTATTCAAAGACCAATTTATAGAAGAAGACCATGAGACAGAACCCATATTCACATTATAGGTGTTTAGAGAGACTTCTAATCCCTTATTTAATATTTCTCCACCATTGATAACTTTATCAGCATAACCAGTTGAAAGACTCACTGGGAGATAAGTAATTTGATCTTTAGATAAATTGTGATAAGCAGCTATGTCTAAACCTAATTTGTTTTCTAAAAACTTTAAATTTAGTCCAAGCTCGTAAGAAGTAGTTTTTTCAGACTTTAAATCTGGATTCATTTTTCTAGAACTAAGAGTAGATACTATACCTCCGTTATTATCTAAAGGCTTATATCTATCTATGAGAACATCATATGGAGCTGGTGCTCCTACCTGAGCAAAATTAAATCTAAGTTTACCAAAAGAGATCGTTGGGATATCAAATAACTCTGTAAATATAAAACTAGTAGACACAGAAGGATAAAAGTACACATTGCTAGCCTTTGGAAGTGTAGAGGATTGATCAACTCTAAAAGCCAAATCCATATATAGATATTTTTTATAGTCGAAAGAAGCATTTGAATAAACAGAATTTAAACCAACCTGCTCCTCATCTTCACGTGGAGGGGCAGTATCTCGTAGGGAATTACCTAAAAAATAATATCCAGAAACGGCGAGACCTCCTTTAGTATTAGATGAGATATAGCTGACAAAATCTCTTTTTATATTTCCACCAAAAAGACCTACAAAACCTATGTCCTCAGTTATAGGAAAACTAATATTTAATATAGCATCGTAATTTAATATTCTACTAGTTCTACTTCCTCTGAAGTATCCAGAATCAATCTCAATGCCAGAATCGCCAAGATCCATAGCATTACTGCCCTTTGCAATCCTCAGATCCATGTCCATAGAGTATGTGTCTAAAGCCCCTCTGAGCAATGCAGAAACTTTTAACTTATCATAATCTAATATCTTGTAATCCAAAGACATATTACCCAACCATCTATTTCTGTAATCAGTAGTGTAATTTTCATATCTCTCGAAATACATATTATTCCAATATGCAGGCTGAGGATTGCCGTTTTTATCTAAATTAGTATTCCAAGAAATGTTTTTCTTAGTCTTCTCATAAGCCTCTTTTTGTTCTTTTAAATCTACATTGGTCGCCCACCACTGCCTAAACATGGCCATAGTATTCGAGTTGTACCCCATGCGACTCCTCCCTATAGAGCTCTGACGTATATTACTCACAGATAATGTAGAGGATAAATCATCTGTAAACTTATAAGAAGTATTAACAGTAAAATTGTCCTTCTTTAAAGAAGAATTTGGCTCAGAGCCCTTCTCGTCGTGATTTGTATAAGACAATCTATATGTCATGCCTTTATCAGAACCTGATATGCTAAGAGAGTTAGAAAGGGTTATTGGCGTTTCAAAATAAGTTTCTGGACCATTTTCAGCATACTTCCAAGCCCCTTTCTTTTTATATTTTTCCTCTCCAAGACTTTTATATAAAGACCACCAGTGGTATACTTTTTTATCTTCTGAATACGCAGGGCCAAAAGAAGCATCCTGGCCTGTAGCTACGCCACTATTTTTTTCTCCAAAAAAATTACTCCAATCCTTTTCACCATAATAACCAGCGCCATATCCTTTTTGATACTTCGGGAAAGTGCTCCTATCTAGAAGGCCGAAAGAGGTAGAAGAATTAACAGTAATATCCATAGTTTTTTTGCCTATAGTTCCACCTTTTTTGGTGGTTATCATTATCACCCCATTAGCTGCTTGAGATCCGTACAAAACACTAGCTGCCGCTCCTTTTAGAACCTCTACAGATTCTATATCTTCTGGATTAATATCAGAGGCTATATTACCAAAATCTATCGGAACATCACTGTTACTCTCGTTTCTAAAATAGTTCGAAACAGGAACGCCATCTACTACAAAAAGAGCTTGATTACTGCCAGATAAAGAAGAGTTCCCCCTTATAACAACATTGCTACTTCCTCCCATATTGTTAGTCTTGTTTATCCTTACACCGGACACTTTACCAGAAAGAGAATTGGTAATATTACCTGATTTGACAACGTTCATGTTATCTCCAGAAACTTTTTGAACCGAATAGCCCAGAGATTTTTTATCCCTCTTTATTCCCAGGGCTGTAACTACTACATCTTCTAATACCTGAGCGTCACTATCCATAATAACATCAATTGTATTAGAATCTTCTACAACTACAGTGATCGTTCTCATGCCTATAAAAGAAAATTCTAGAACATCACCTTTACTAGCTTCTATAACGTAATTACCGTCATAATCTGAAGAGGTTCCAATGCCACTTCCTTTTACAATAACTGAAACTGCTGGCAAAACCTCGCCGTTGTCTTTAGAGGTTATAGTACCTGATATCTTGGATTTCTGCGCGTAGGAACTCTGAAAAAACAGAATACCTAAAAAAAGTAATAACTTTTGAGTTACATTCATAATAATTATATTTTTATTAAACTTTAACGAATTAACCCATCCTTGATAGGATGGATGGATCAAAAAAACTCTGACCCTTTAAGCATCGAGACAAAAAAGTGCTGGCCAAATGTATAAAAGTGCTGGGCAAATCTATATAAAAAAATCTAACCCAAAAAAATGCTACTAACTGAGAAACGAACAAATAAGCCGTAGAAAGACAGCAAATAAAAGGGTTAATAGAAAATAAAAAAAGTTGCTGAGTTTGAGATTTTAATAAATTATTAGCCCAACTCAATCCAGTTTTTAATCATCCTTCCTCCATAATCGGTTAAGATAGATTCGGGATGAAACTGAAAGCCCTTTACCTTGTACTCTTTATGCCTCAAAGCCATAATGTCACCTTCTTGAGTAGTAGCTATAACCTCCATATTATCTGGAAATTCACAAGGGGAAACCAGCCAAGAGTGATATCTTCCTACCTTTATCTCAGTGGGCAATCCTCTAAATAGAATTTCATCACAAACGGTGATATTTATCTGACTACAAACTCCGTGATACACTTTTTTGCTGTTGAATATACCCGCTCCAAAAACCTCAGCTATGGCTTGATGACCTAAACATATACCCAAAATACTTTTTTTAGAAGCATATCGCTCTATTATAGGCTTTAACATATTTGCCTCATGGGGAACCCCAGGTCCAGGAGATAAGAGTATCCTGTCGTATTTAGCCACAGCATCAAGTGTTATCTGATCGTTTCTAAATACATCTACTTCACCACAAAAATTACTCTTTACCAAATGGCCTAAATTGTAGGTAAAAGAATCGTAATTGTCTAATACTAAACATCTCATGCCATAAAACTGTAGTTTGAATTAAAGATGACAAAACCCAAATGTCCCGTAATTCATTGACAAATTAGATTTGCGAGCTATTATCTCTCCCCATAAACTCTTCTACCTTATCTACCATCTTTTGGCTTCCACAAATAAATGGCACTCGCTCATGCAACTCTGTAGGAACTATATCTAATATCCTTCTATGTCCATCACTGGCCTTGCCATTAGCCTGTTCAGCTAAAAAAGCTATAGGGTTACACTCGTACAATAATCTCAACTTGCCAGCTCTATTCTTAGAGCTCTTAGGATATAAATACACTCCTCCCTTTATCATATTTCTGTGGAAATCTGAAACCAGAGATCCTATATAACGAGAAGTATAAGGAGCTCCACCTTCACTTTTTTCCATCTGGCAATATTTTATATAATCTTTTATGCCTTGTGGAAAGTGAATATAATTACCTTCATTTATAGAATATATATTTCCCGTTTTAGGGAATTGCATATTTGGATGAGATAGATAAAAAGTTCCTATAGCAGGATTTAAAGTAAAGCCGTTTACACCATTTCCCCAAGAGTAAACTAGCATAGTAGAAGTTCCGTAAATTATATAACCTGCTGCTACCTGATTTTTTCCAGGTTGAAGAAAATCTTCTATTGTCACGGGCGTGCCCACTTTAGTAACCCTCTTGTAGATAGAAAAAATGCTCCCTATAGAGACATTTACATCTATATTGGAAGATCCATCTAGGGGGTCTAATAATACTACATATTTGTTTTGATGTTTATTATCTCTACTGTTTATAGTTATAAAGGTATCTTGTTCTTCAGATGCTATTCCACAGACTATATTTCTATTTTTTAGGGTTTCTGTAAAGACCCTATCGGCAAAGACGTCTAATTTTTGTTGATCTTCACCTTGCACATTATGAGTGCCAACACTTCCAGTGATATCTACCAAGCCAGTTTTATTAACCTCGTGATTTACAACCTTAGCAGCCAGACGAATGGCGTTAATAAGCCTAGAAAATTCCCCCGAAGAATGTTTAAAAGAAGCCTGACTATCTATTATATATTCTCCTAAAGATTGATTTTTATTAACAGTCATACCATGAAATTATTAAAAGGCTCATCATAAGAATTCAGCGCAGCGACAATATATTAAAATCCTCTTTCGGCTTTTATCTTATCATAGGCTTCACTGACTTTTTGAAATTTCTGCTTACCTATATTTACGTGTTGTTCACCCAAGTGTTGAATCCTGTCAGGGTGATACTTTTTGGCCATCTTCCTATAAGCTCTCTTTATATCATCATTTGTAGAATTTTTATCTACTTCTAAAATCTTATACATAGATTCTATATCGTTGTAATAAGTAGATTTTATGGAGTAAAAATCACCTTTGCTAATATTTAGGTAATTAGCTATAGTAGCTATTTTATCTATCTCAGCTGTTACTACATTTCCATCAGCATTGGCGACTCCAAATAAAAAATGTATTAGTTGCAAACGTTCAGCATGAGACATATACTGATTTATCTGTGCACAAATCTGAGGAAGAGAAATATCATTGTTGATGACAGTAGCCTTAAAAATCTTAAAATTCTCTTCTGTCCTAGATTCACCATACACTTTTGTGAAGTACCTTCTCACAAAACTCAATTCGGATTCACTTACCTTTCCATCAGCTTTTATTACTATAGCTGATAATACTAAAAGAGAGATTTCAAAATCTGTAGCTCGTGATGCCTTTATACTATCAGAACTAAAACCTCTTTTCGAGGCTCCCTCAAAAGCACTTCCCAAAGCAAATCCCAAAATAGCGCCTATAGGACCTCCTACAGTCCATCCCAAACCAGCACCTAATATTTTTTTAAAAGACATCTCTAAGATTTTATGTTAAAAGTTTCTTCTATGTGGAATACCGTTTTAATTATCAATAATAGACCAAAAAAAATCAATAGATATCCAGTTACACTTTTAATCTTGTAAATTCTTTTATTTGTCAATTTCTTTTTAAATCTCTTGGCTAAGAATATTTTGAAGATATCAATTAACAGATATGTTAATATGATAGATAGAAAACAAGCAAAAATTTCGTAATAAACCTTAGATATCTTAGTTGCTACAGCAATAACTACAGAAAGCCAAAAAATAAATACGCTCATATTGCTGATATTCAGCAAAAGACCTTTGAGGAAAAGAGCTAGATAATTGTTATTAACCTTACGCAAATGCAAATCTCTATACTCGCCCTTATCTTTTTTAAAGATATACGTAGCGCCATAGACGATAAGCGCTCCTCCTCCTATCAATAAAAATGAAGAGTTTTCAGTTATTGCATCTATCATGGGCTTACTGCCAAAAAGAGAGACCAATATAAACACTATATCGGCGGAGATAACTCCTAAATCAAAGATCAGAGCCGCTTTAAACCCTCTAGTAACACTTGTTTCTATAAGTATAAAAAAAACAGGTCCCATCAAAAAAGATAGTAGCAGACCCATTGATACTCCATATAAAACAATCTCTAGCATAACACTGAAATAATACCCCCTTTGTTATCAGCTCAAATACTTTCTATCTATGTAGATAGCCCCAAAGGGAACTACCGAAGCAATTACCATAATGCAGAAATCCTTCCAAGTACACCGAGTCTTTATTTTAAACAAAAATGACGATAAAACGTAAATGATAAACAATATACCGTGAATCATACCGACTACTTCAACCATAACTGGTTGTTGTAAAATATATTTAAAAGGCATAGCAATACCGAATAAAATCAAAAGAGAAAGACCCTCTAAAGCGCTAATCACTCTAAAAAACAAAAAAAACGACATGTCAATTAAATACCTTCATATAAAAAAGTGCCCAGAACTGGACTCGAACCAGCACATCTGTAAAGATACAACCCCCTCAAGATTGCGTGTCTACCAATTCCACCACCTGGGCAATGACAACTGTCTTATCATAAAAAAGAGGCTCACAAAAATACACTATCTTATTTTTACAGGTGTAAAAAGATAAAATTAAAATTATTTCTATTAGGAGACATCGTGTTTTTTTATCATGGTCTTATTTCTTTTTAAGGAATTGATATTAGGAAGGTTTAACATTATTAACGACACAGCTATTAGAAATACTCCTGTTACCACATTTGTTTTTACATTTTCTTCTGGTAAGAAAATCCAACTTAAAACACATCCAAATACAGGAATGATAAACTTCCAAAAATTTAGAGAAGACACCTTAACTGATTCTGTCCTAAGTAAAACAAACCATATACTCACGGCAAATGCCGATACAAAACTCAGCCAAGCTAAAGAAGTGCAATAAGTGATATTAGAAAAAGCCGAAAGATCAAATCCCTCAAAAAACATAGACATCAATATCAGCAAAAAACCTCCTATTGTCATTTGGGAAGAAGAAAGAATAAGAGGAGGAATGTCCTTTGTATATTTCGCTACAAAAATATTGCTATACGATATAGATATCACGTGTAATACAGCAATTACCACCCCGCCTATAAAGGCATTTAAATCTCCTACCTCCACATCTAATAATTCATTTATGCTTATGAATACTATCCCTAAAACCCCTATTAGTATGCTGAAAACCTTGAAAACATCGAGTTTTTCATTCTGTAACAAAACATGAGAAAATATAGCTATAACCAATGGAGAAGATCCTATTATAACAGAACACAGCGAAGCTGGTATCATATCCATGGCAATAAAAAGTAAAGAGTAGGTTAAAGTTGTAAACAAAATAGCTGCCATTACAACAACTTTGAAATTATCTTTCACTATCTTATAAAAAGGCTTTATGGCTCCGCAAAAGGGAATTAGCAATAATCCAGAAATAAAAAACCTCATGCCTCCAAACTGCATAGGATCCGTATACTGCAACCCTACCTTGATTACAAAAAAAGTAGAAGACCAAAGCAAACAAGCAATTATAGCTACTATATTAGCGTTTATATTCATTTATTTTTAACTATTTATTCTATGACTCCTGAACCTATTAACTCATTTTCTATATACCAAACAACAAATTGACCTTGTGTAACTGCCCATTGAGGTGAGGCAAACCTCAGGTATAAACCTCTTTCAAACTTATACAGCACAGCTTTTTGAGGGGACTGTCTATATCTTATGCAGGCTTCTACCTTCATTGATTCACCAGTATCTATAGCCAAATCTGTTCGTACCCAATGTGTGTTTTCATCTGATACAAATACTACACTTTTAAATAAACCAGGATGAGAATCTCCTTCTCCAACGTACACCACATTTTCCTTTGTGTCTGTTCCAATGACAAAAAGTGGATCTTTAGTGCCTCCAACACCTAAGCCTTTTCTCTGACCTATGGTAAAGGAGTGAGCCCCTTGGTGTATTCCAACTACCTCTCCCATCTTTATGGAATATCTCTTATGCTCATATAGGTTATATAACTCTTGTTCTAGACTGTTAAAACTGGTGGGATTCTCCAAATAAATATCTTCTTTATCACTTATTTTCACAATACTCCCTTGTCTAGGAATTAACTCTTGCTTTAAAAAATCAGGAAGCTTTATCTTACCTATAAAACACAATCCCTGAGAGTCTTTTTTATCTGCAGTTACCAAACCCATATCAGAAGCTATTTTCCTGACCTCTGTTTTGAGCATTCCTCCAATAGGGAATATTACCTTAGAGAGCTGCTCTTGAGAAAGCGAACACAAAAAATACGACTGATCTTTATTGGGATCCACCCCCTTTATGAGACTATATATCTCCTCTCCCCCTTTTTTTATGACATCCCTTTGACAATAATGCCCTGTAGCTATAAAATCTACATCTAACTCTTCTATCTCTTCTAAGAGAATTTTGAATTTTATCTCTCTATTGCACAACACGTCTGGATTAGGCGTTTTACCTCTTCCGTATTCTTCTAGCATATAGTCTACTATTCTCCTCTTATACTCTTTAGTGAGATCTATTATATGAAATGGAATTCCCAATTTCTGAGCCACCATCATAGCATCGTTGCTATCTTCTACCCAGGGACACTCATTAGATATGATCAAGGATTCATCATTCCAATTTCTCATAAATACAGCTATTACCTCATATCCCTTTTGAACTAAGATATGAGCGGCTACGCTAGAATCTACCCCTCCCGATAGACATATTACAACTCTCTGTTTCATAATAACGTGCAAATATAGATATTAACCGAATTGTATTAATAACCTTAGTTCGATTAATAAAATCACTTTAATCTTTTAAATTTATTGGGGTTTAAGAGGTTGCTAGCGTAGTTATTGAAATCCTTTTATACTTATGAGGCGATTTAATGGAATTTTGACACTTTTTGCACAAAAACAGTCAATTTATCACAAATACGAGTCTCTTTAATCCTAGTTAATTCAAGAATTTAAAGAGTTTTTACTAAACAAATTATCACTCTAACTCAGGTTATTAATGGGATTAAGGGCTTAAAATTATTTTTAAACCTAAAAAAATTGGATAAGTTTAGATGGAACAGTTATCTAAACTTTAGATAGGGAAACATTTGGAATGGATTTTAACTTGTCAAATCCCCCTTTTATGTCTACGACATTATCTATTCCCATGGACTTTAGTATAGAACAAGCTATTAGTGATCTATACCCTCCCTTACAGTGCACAAAGTTTTTTCTTTTCTTATTGATTTGAGCAAAATTGCTATGAATAAAATCTAAAGGCAAGTTTTTTGAATTTGAAATATGTAGAGATTGGTATTCTTTTTCTTTTCTAACATCTATTACATTTTCTACTTTTTTATCTCTCAGTTTTTCGACGAATTCTTCAGCAGAGATAGATTCTATTTTTTCCACTTTATCTCCATTTTCAATCCAAGTATTTATACCTCCTTGCAAATAACCTATGCAGTTATCATATCCGACTCTAGATAATCTCATAACAACTTCTCTCTCTCGACCTCCCTCTGCCAAGAAAACTATCTTCTGTTTTATATTCGGAATTAATGTTCCTATCCAAGGGGCAAAAGTCCCGTCTATGCCGAAATACCAAGACCCAGGAATGGAACCATTTTTGGTGTAATCTTCTTTGGATACAGTATCTATTACCAATACATCTTCTCTTTCTGATAGAGATTTAAATTCTTCTAAGCTTAAAGCTCTAGTGCCTCTTTGTATTATATCTGTGTATTGATCATTTATCCCTTTATTCATATCTACATTGTGCTTGAAGTAATCTGGAGGAGGAGGGATGTTTTCTGTCACTTTTTGTATAAACTCCTCTTTGCTCAAGTCTTGTTTCAAGGCGTAATTAGTTTCCTTTTGATTTTTTATAGTATCGTAAGTTTCTTTGCTAATATTTTTTCCGCAAGCTGATCCAGCTCCATGTGCAGGATATACAACAGTATCATCGCTTAATGTCATGATTTTTTCTCTTAGAGAATCAAAGAGATATCCAGCTAGTTCCCTTTGAGTCAAACCGTTTTTAACAGCTAAATCAGGTCTGCCTACCTCTCCTATAAAGAGACAGTCGCCAGTGAATACATAAGGTGTTTTTTTGTCTTTATCTATTAACAAATATGAAGAAGATTCCATAGTGTGTCCAGGAGTATGAAGCAGTTTTAGTTTTACATCTCCAATACAGAACTCTTCTAGGTCTTTTCCCTCGTGAAAATCATAACTGGTGTTAGCATTGGGCCCGTAGACTATAACCGCTCCCGTCTCATTAGATAGATCTACATGACCCGCTACAAAATCTGCATGAAAATGAGTTAGGAAGATATATTTTAGTTCAGCCTTATCTTCAGATAGCTTTTCTAAATAAGGGCTTGGGTCTCTTAAAGGGTCTATCACGGCAGCTTCTCCTTTAGATTCTATATAATAAGTCATTTGAGATAAACACTTTGTAAATATCTGTTCTACTTTCATAATTCTAGGTATTAAACGGATGGAATACTGCGAAGTTATGTTTTTATGTCAAAAGACTAGGTCTTTTTAGCACAGCGTTATAGTATATTTGTCGGGCATTAATCCTTTGAATATGGAAGAAATAAAAAATATAATTGAATCAGCTTGGCAAGACAGAGAATTACTAAAAAAAGAAGATGTAAAAAACTCTATTAGAGATATTATTTCTGGTTTAGACAATGGCGTATTGCATGTAGTTGGTCGTGTAGGCGATTCTTGGGTAGTTAATGAGTGGATTAAAAAAGCTATTATTCTATACTTTGTAATTCAAGAGATGAAGACTCATGAGGTCGGCATGTTTGAGTACCATGATAAGATTCCTTTGAAGAGCAAATATGCTGATAAGGGCATTCGCGTAGTTCCCAATGCGGTAGTTCGCTATGGATCATATGTTTCTCCAGGCGTTGTCTTAATGCCTAGTTATGTTAACATAGGAGCTTATGTAGATAGAGGAACAATGATAGACACTTGGGCTACTGTGGGTAGTTGTGCTAGAATTGGTAGTGATGTTCACATTAGTGGAGGCGTAGGCATAGGTGGCGTTTTAGAACCTGTACAAGCATCTCCCGTTATAGTGGAAGACAATGTCTTTATAGGATCTAGATGTATAGTTGTAGAAGGTGTTCATGTAGAGAGAGAAGCTGTTTTAGGGGCTAATGTAGTATTGACTTCTTCTACAAGAATTATAGATGTATCTCAAAAGGATCCAGTATATCTAAAGGGACGAATTCCTACAGGTTCTGTAGTTATTCCGGGTTCTTACACTAAGAGTTTTCCCGCAGGCGACTATAGTGTTCCCTGTGCGCTTATAATAGGAAAAAGAAAAGAGAGCACAAATAAAAAGACTTCTCTTAATGATGCTCTGAGAGATTATAACGTGTCCATTTAAGGAACAAGACAACTAATTGTTTTTTATTTCAAAGTCTTTTTATTAAGCAATGTAATGACCTAACTAGGTTTAGCAGTTCTCCTTTTGTTATAATTAGCAAAAAAACCATGACATAGTGTCATGTGTGCATTATCTCAAATACTTAAAATATTAAATATGGCAATGTGTAATTGTCAATAGATATAGCGGCATAATTTTTGCTTATTCTGATTCTATATTGACAGAACATAAAGAATAATTAATAAAAACTAAAATTATGAGTAAAATAATTGGAATTGATTTAGGAACTACAAACTCTTGCGTATCTGTAATGGAGGGCAACGACCCTGTAGTAATTCCTAATCAAGAAGGCAAGAGGACCACTCCTTCTATGGTAGCATTTGTAAAAGACGGAGAGAGGAAAGTAGGAGATGCAGCAAAGAGACAAGCCGTTACTAACCCTACTAAAACTATCTACTCTGTTAAGAGGTTCATAGGAGATAGTTACTCTTCCAACAAAGAGGAAGCAGGAAAAATGCCTTACAAACTAGTAAAAGGAGATAATGACACAACACGTGTAGATATAGATGGAAAACTATATACTCCTCAAGAAATCTCAGCTATGATTCTTCAAAAGATGAAAAAAATGGCTGAAGATTATTTAGGTCAAACCGTTAGTGAAGCTGTAATTACCGTTCCTGCGTATTTCAGTGATTCTCAAAGACAAGCTACAAAAGAAGCTGGAGAAATAGCTGGATTGAAAGTGAGAAGAATAATAAACGAACCTACTGCAGCTGCTTTAGCTTATGGCTTAGACAAAAAATTATCTGAGAGAAAAATTGCCGTTTACGATTTAGGGGGAGGAACCTTTGATATATCTATACTAGAATTAGATGAAGGAGTATTTGAAGTGCTCTCTACAAATGGAGATACTCACTTGGGAGGAGATGATTTTGATCAAGTAATTATAGATTGGTTAGCCGATGAGTTCCAAAATGAAGAAAAGATAGATTTGAGAAAAGATCCTATGGCCTTGCAGAGGTTAAAAGAATCAGCAGAAAAAGCTAAGATAGAGCTCTCTTCTAGCACTTCTACAGAAATAAACTTGCCATATATAACGGCTACAGACTCAGGCCCTAAACATTTGGTTAAAAATCTGACTAGGTCTCATTTTGAGAAATTATCAGACGACTTGATTTCTCGCTCTTTAGAACCTGTTAAAAAAGCTATTTCTGATGCAGAATTAAACCCTTCAGACATAGATGAGATAATATTAGTGGGCGGATCTACACGTATACCAGCTATACAAAAAGTGGTGGAAGACTTCTTTGGCAAATCTCCTTCCAAAGGTGTAAACCCAGATGAAGTAGTAGCTATAGGAGCTGCCATACAGGGTGGTGTTCTAACTGGAGATGTAAAAGATGTATTACTTCTAGACGTAACTCCTTTATCTTTAGGAATAGAAACCATGGGAAGAGTAATGACAAAATTGATAGAAGCTAACACTACTATTCCGACTAAAAAGTCTGAGACATTTTCGACTGCTGTAGACAATCAACCATCAGTAGAAATACACGTTTTACAAGGAGAGAGACCTATGGCAAGCGACAACAAAACTATAGGGCGTTTTCACTTAGACGGAATACCTCCTCAACCTAGAGGAATTCCTCAAATAGAAGTTACTTTCGATATAGACGCTAACGGATTGATACACGTAACAGCCAAGGATAAGTCTACGGGTAAAAGTCAAGATATAAGAGTAGAAGCTTCTTCTGGATTGACCCAAGAGGAAATAGAAAAGATGAAAAAAGATGCTGAGATTAATTACGAAGCTGATAAAAAATCTAAAGAGACAGCCGATAAGCTAAATCAAGCTGATGCTCTTATCTTCCAAACAGAGAAGCAAATCAATGAATTAGGAGATAAGATACCTGCGGATAAAAAAACTTCTATAGAAGCGGCTCTAGCTGAATTGAAAAAAGCTCACGAGAGTAAAGATCTAACTAGTATTGATGAAGCTTCAAAAGGCTTAGAAGAGGCTTTAAAAGGAGCTTATGAAGATTTGCAGAAAGCTCAACAGGCTAGTGGTAATACCAAAAGTGAAAATCAAAAATCTGGAGATGATAAAAAAACGGATATAGAAGATGTAGATTTTGAGGAGGTAAAATAAACATTTTACTATACTTTTGATATGACTTTTCAAAACGCAGAAAAAATGTTTTTTCTGCGTTTGTTGTATAAAAAAGCTCCTGTTCTAGCATTAGAATTAAATGCATTAGCCTACAAAATATGATAAACTTTTTTTATCAAATAAAAGAATTTCGATTATGTGATGAAAACATTATCACTAAATGGATCAACGATATAGCAAAAAAGGAAGAAAAAAATATAGGAGAGATAAATTATATATTTTGTAATGATGAAGATTTGCTCAAAATAAACTTAAAATATCTAAATCACGATTATTATACTGATATAATTAGCTTTGACTACTCTTCTGAGAATATTTTATCAGGGGATATCTTTATAAGTATAGATAGAGTTAAGGAAAATATGAATACTTTTAATCAGAGTTTCAACAGAGAATTGTTTAGAGTCATTTCTCATGGAATATTACACTTTATAGGATATAAAGACAAAGAGCCTAAAGAAAAAAAACTGATGAGAGAAAAGGAGGATTTCTACATAGCAAGTGAGATTATTTCTACTTATCTGTAGGTATTTTTAACACAAATCACATATTTCCAAATTAAAAAATGTTTAACGAATACGATGTAATAGTTGTAGGTGCTGGTCATGCAGGATCAGAGGCAGCTGCAGCTGCAGCAAATCTAGGGGCTAAAACCCTATTGGTTACTATGAGTCTTCAAAATATAGCTCAGATGTCTTGTAATCCAGCAATTGGAGGCATAGCAAAGGGACAAATAGTAAGAGAAATAGACGCCTTAGGAGGGCAGACGGGGATAGTAACAGACAAAACAATGGTACAGTTTAGAATGTTAAATAGATCTAAAGGGCCAGCTATGTGGAGCCCTAGAGCACAGTCAGACAGGATGCGTTTTGCAGAAGAATGGCGCTCAACTCTAGAGAGAACTAAAAACTTAGACTTTTATCAGGAAAAGGTTTCAGAGCTATTAATAAAAAATAATAGAGTAGAAGGTGTAAAAACTAGCTTAGGTATAGAGATAAAATCAAAATCTGTAATCCTCACTAACGGAACTTTTTTAAATGGAATTATACATATAGGACAAGACAATTTTGGGGGAGGTAGAATGGGGGAATCTTCATCTAAAGGAATAACTAAACAACTCATATCTCTGGGCTTTGTTCACGGAAGAATGAAAACGGGAACTCCTCCGAGAGTAGACGCTAGGTCTTTAGATTTCTCTAAGATGGAAGAGCAAAAAGGAGATGAAAACCCAGGAAAATTTTCTTTCACAAAGACTCCGGAGTTAAAAGAGCAAAAAAGTTGTTTTATAACTTATACGAATAAAAACGTACACGAAATACTAAAAACAGGTTTTTCTAAATCCCCTATGTTCACAAATAAAATAGACGGGGTAGGGCCTAGATATTGTCCTTCTGTAGAGGATAAAATAAATAGATTTTCCGAGAGAGAGAGACATCAAATATTCGTAGAGCCTGAAGGCTGGAATACTGTTGAAACCTATGTAAATGGCTTTTCCACCTCTTTGCCTAAGGAGACACAAATAGAAGCTCTAAAACAAATACCTGGTTTTGAAAAGGTAAAAATATTTAGATTTGGATATGCTATAGAATACGATTATTTCCCTCCCACTCAGCTTCTAAGCACCCTAGAGACGAGAATTACAGAAAACTTATACTTTGCTGGACAAATAAATGGGACTACTGGATATGAAGAAGCAGCGGCTCAAGGTTTGATGGCTGGAATTAATGCTGTTAAAAAGATAAAAGACGAAGCTCCCTTTACATTAAAACGAAATGAAGCTTATATTGGAGTTTTAATAGATGATCTGATAACAAAGGGCACAGAGGAGCCTTATAGAATGTTTACCTCTAGAGCAGAATACAGAATTCTGTTAAGACAAGATAATGCAGATTTAAGACTTACCAAATTAGGTCATGAAATAGGCTTAGCTTCTACAAAAAGACTAAAAGAATTAGATGAGAAATTTGACAAGATTAATAAAACTATATCATTTATTAAAAACAAAAGTCTAGAAAAAGATGATATTAATAAGTTATTAAAAGAGAGAGAGTCATCTCCAGTAAATCAAAAGCAAAAAGCGGCAAGTATCTTATCTAGACCTCAGATAAATATCGATCATATGATGGGATTCTGTGAAATCAACTCTTTTGCAGAAGAGAATAACCTAAACTCTGAAATATTAGAACAAGTTGAAATTCAAATTAAATACGAAGGTTATATAGACAGAGAAAAACAAAATGCTGAAAAACTAGACAGGCTAGAAGATATAAAAATACCTTCTCATTTCGAATATGATAAGCTGCCTTCTCTGTCTAGTGAAGCTAAAGAAAAGTTAATGAAAACACAACCTAAGACTATAGCTCAAGCATCTAGAATTAGTGGGGTATCCCCTTCAGACATAAGCATTCTTTTGGTTTACATGGGGCGCTAATAGTTTCACGTGAAACTATTAAATGGTCTTTGTTTAAAAAGCTGCAGCCCCGCAAAATACAGCCATATGATAAAAAGTTTTTCTTTTCACAAGAAGATATTCATTATTTGCCTGCCCTAATTAAAAAAAACATACCTTAATCTTAAAGAGAATTATATAAACACAATAGCTACTCAAAACCAAATACTAAAAAAACTTTCCCTTTAATTAAACCATATAACGACTAATAGTTTCACGTGAAACTATTTAAAGATATAAAAACAAAAAAGGGTTTTTAACGAAGAATGGATAGAATTAGATAAGTCATGTTTTAAACGCAAGTGATTTTAAGGAAAAAGTTATATAAAACAGTGCTATTGAAAAACTTTATAAAATTAGGCTAAAGACAACTTAAGATAATTTTACATGTGCGTAGCCCCTTATATTATCTATAAAAAATAAGCATATAATTCGTTTGAGAATTTCTGAGGTAGAATTCAGGTCTATTTTACGGTCATTTTTCCTAGATATGGCAATCAAAAAAACGCAGTAAATTGACTGATGTAAATCGCTATACTATCAACAAAATTTTTGACAAATTACGCTTGTAAATTACTTACTGAAAAATACGAAGAAGAAAACCTTTAACCAATAAGAAATAGAATTAGGTGAGAGTTATTTTGAAGCTAAAAGAGTTAAGAAAAAAAGGGAACGAGGGTCAGGAGGAAAAGTTCCTTTATTTGACATGTTAAAGAAAGGGGGAATTTATACATAAATTACAAAAAACTGTTTGTCATCAGTAATAATGCCTGTTATAGAAAGTAGAACAAGTAAAGAAAGTACAATATGACGGCTTGGCAAACTATGGTTATAAAGGCATTATAGAGTAAAGCATAGTGAAAATTGATTTGCTCCTTTAGCAAATCACATTAACCTGCATTATTCACAGTCATATTAACCCGCATTATTCATAGTCATATTAAAATAGATTAGACGTGATATTTTTTCCTTAACTTTTTTACTAATCGAAGAGAACTCATCTTCTTTGTCGTTTTTTTGCACCTTTTTTTAGGATGACAATGCTCTTTTTTAGTGTTTTTACATGGTTTTTTAACGACAGAACGTAACTATCCCAAGGTTGTTAATTTCACAAATAAACAATCGTTACTGGGTAATAATTTCCCGAAATAAACCCTTGTAAACAAAAAATTTAGATAACTGGTAATAGATTCGCCTTTTGGTAATTTTAATCATTGCTCCTACCTTCAAAAGATAAGTTCTATTTGAACTGATTAACCATTTTTTTGCTACTTCAAATCTTGTTTTCTTTATCTTCTGTTTCAGTAATAAAAACATTTCATAGGCAAGACTACTTATCATAAGTCGAAAAAAATTAGCAAGAAAACTATGATTTGACAAACGATCAGAAAAACACATATTTTTAACTTCTTTAATTCTATCTTCACTTGAATCGCCTCTTTTAACATAAAAGTCAAAGTAAATTTCTCTAGCATTCTTTTGGGGAATATTACTAGAAAAATGCCTTATATTCATCCCTAATCCTGTACTCTCAACTTTAGAATAGCACTGTTGAGGCTTGTGCCAACTCTTAGCTTTGTACCTGAAACTGATAAAATGTTGGTGCTTCTCTCCATGATCTAAATACCTGAGTTCGATTAATAAATCACTCAAACCCTTTGATTTTATTGGAATTTAAGAAAATACCCTTTTTAGTTTTTGTCTCTTTTGTGTGTTTATAAGACGATTTAATAGAAATTTAACAATTTTTTGCGCAAAAAAACACTCGATTTATCACAAATACGAGTCTCTTTAATCCCAGTTAATTAAAGGCTTTCAAGTGCTTTATTTAAGTAAATTATTAATCGAACTCAGGTTAAATACATTTTTTTACAGCATTTTTTGACCGAGATACCTTTCTTTTTAAAACTTCATTGCTCGCTATACCTGTCACATATAGTAAATCAAAATCATCTACTAATTGGTAAAAAGCGGCGCAGCTAAAGCCGCTATCACTTCTAATAATTATTTTCATATCTGGGTAACTCTCACGTATTTTCATAATTATTCGCCTTAAAATACTCACATACCATTTATTAGAATGACTGTTTCCTCGACGGAGTACAGGAAGAATAATCTGTCGGGTGTTTCTATCATGAAAAAAATAGTTCATTGTACATGAATTGACCATAATAACTATTAAACATTGACAATTGTTGACTGCCATAAGTTGGATCATCGGTTGAATCTACGTCAATAACTATTCTCTTGCGACCAGATAAATTTGAAACATATTTGTATAACCACGCATTACAAAAATTAAAAACAGCCTGTTTATCAAAGCTATTCTCAAATTTTGATATAGTGGGTTGAGAGGCCAAATCACCTTGAAGAACATCTTTAAATAAAGGATCATGCCGTAAATGACTAAGATCATTGGCGTCTTGATAGCCTAACATGATCATATAAACCCTTTGCTTTAACTGTTGCTTTCTGGTATAAGTAATAAATCTAGAGTCTCGAGTATCAGGCAAAAACTTACTGTAATAATGAATCAATTTATGATCTCGTTCTAATTTTTCAAGCATGATTAAAGATCCATCAGAGCTAATTTCTGATGATGAAAAAAGTTAACTCAACAAAAGTTTTCCCTCTATAAAATAATGTGTTTTTATTCCTCATTTTTGGGCTATATCTAAAGTGGTGAATTTTTGATTAAAACCTTTTAAAATTAACACTTTATACCCAATATTGAAAGGTAACTATGAATAATAAGAGTTAAGAACTTCTTTGTTAGATAACAACTACAGAAGCAAAAAAAATGAATAGTTTTAACCCTTAAACCCTTTTAAAATAAATACTTGTAATTGAGCTTGAAGATTTAGGAATTAGGATTTTGTTTAGTCAAAATCAATTTATCTAAGAACTGTTATATAGCCATTTATATCTGTAGTCTTGCCATCCTTCGTTATTCTAAGAATATAATAATACGTGCCGCCGTTTTTCCCTTCAAAAGACCAACTATTGTCATAATTCCTTTTTTCGTAAATCAAGCGACCAATCCTATCGTAGATGTAAAGAGTTATATTATCTTTTCTATATTCCTCAGGAATGCTCCAATTATCTTGATTGGTCAATATATTACTTAAGCCTTTGTCTACTATCACCTTACACACAACTCTCTTTTTACAGCCATATTCAGAAGTGATATCTACTATATATTCTCTGTCCTCATATACAGGATTAGTTTTGATGCTATATGATTTCGCTCCTGTATTCCAAAAGTGTTCTTTCCCCCCATAAGCCACAAAAGATGTATATTCTCCTCTCTTTAAATATCTCACTGGATCATATACTCCTATATCCGATTCTTGTACTTCTAGATATTTACTCTTTATCTTACATCTGGCTGTTTTGTGATCAAATATATAATGGTATTTTCCAAGTTCACCCGTTTTATATGTACTACTAGTCGCTCCAGGAATAAGCTCATTGTCTTTATACCATTGATATGTTCCTTCTCCTTCTCCTATCATTGGATTTCCTGTTATGGTAATTTGTTTTTCTACCTCACACAAGAAACCAGAATGGGTGGCTGAGATAAGAGCTTCTAAACTTTCAGGCTTAACCTCAACAGCATTAGACAGATCCGAACTACAGTTTCCATCTACATATGACACTTCATAGTCTCCAGAGCGGAATTCTTCTAATTCAAGTCTTTCTGTATTCTCATTAGGTATCTCAACTTTATTTCTATACCATCTGTATTCTCCTCCAGCAAGATGACCTTGAGCAATAGCTCTCAAAGTTGTAGCATAGGTTATCTTAGAATACAATATATCTGACTCTGCACATGTTGCTATTCTTGATGACGTTAATGTTATTGCTGGAAATGTTCTTCTTCCACTAGTGACTCTTACTTCAGCCTCTTTACTACAACCTTTTTTAGTAACTATACTTACCATATAGGTTCCAGAGCCATTGCCTGTGTCTCCTCCTACTACTAAGGAGCTAGTAGAGCTTAAAATTTCTCTACTAGCAGTATTAGGAGAACCATCATCATTCCTCTTTTCCCATACATAATCTACTTCTTCTGTTACTGTAGTCTTTGCTTCTAATGTAAGAGGTTTACCACACATTATCTCAGGATTAGCTGGTTCTATAGTAGGATTTGGCATTTCTACTATATCTATAGAATTACTATATGTTACACAGCCCTCAGGCCCCAGTAATTCCGTTGTAACGTAATATCTGCCTATTTCTGTAGGAGCAAAAGTCTTGCCTGCAGCTACAAGAGTTCCGCCAACAGCAGTAGCATCAATATATGTAGCCATATTTTTAAGATCTCTATTAAGAGATTTTTTATCTAAACCTAAGTTTTTAGCTAAACTTGGGCTAACAGTAGAAACAACAGCGCCAGCACCTATCTTAGCAGCTGTAGTAAATAACGAACCGAAAAATACGCCTAATGTACGAATACTAGAAGCTTTAGGCTTGGCCGCAGGAGCAGCGGCAGGAGCAGCGGCAGCGGCAGGAGGAGCAGCAGCGGCAGCGGCAGGAGCAGGAGCAGCTATTTTATACCATTTGAAATCTTCATCCTTAGCCGAAGCAAAAGCCTCTCCATCAAAACTCACACTTAGAGTATTACTTCCTCCGCATAAATAGTTGTTTCCTAACTTTGTACTAACTTTTAAATCTAAAGGCTCTAATATCTCTATCTCTTGGCTTTTTAGAGCTGTACAATGATTATCCCCTATATCTAATTCTAGCCTATATTTTCCAGGTTCAGTTACTTCTAACGGAACGACTTTTTCACTGATTTCGGCATCATCTTTAAACCATTTTACATTTTTAATATCTGAGCTCCCTACCTTTACCCCTGTTTCTAATTCATTTTTAGCTTCTGTTAAGTCTGTAGCAGAAACCGTAATACTATATTTATTTTTAGTAAAAGGATTAGGTTTACACAACCTGTTTTCTTTGGAACTGGTCTTTATCTCAATAGTTGGCTTTGAAAAATCAAAGGGTTCTTTAGGTTCTACTTTTTCACAAACTACAGTATTATCATCAGTTTTAGTTATTCTTACCTTTACAGAAAATTGAGCTGTATCATTTTTATCAGTACCAGTTATTGTATATTCTTTGCTTTTTCCATTAATACTAATATCTTGACCATCTTTTGTCCACTGATATGCAGCTGTATATCCAGTTAGGAGCTTATCAACATTAGCAGTTAATTTTATCCCTATATCGCAATTTCCGGGATCTACTCCAATCTTTACAGAGTATTCTTTTACTGTTACTGGATAAGATTTTGGAGAGTCGCATTCAATCTCTGAGATTTTAGATCTAACTATCTTATGGAGCACTTCATACTTCCCTGCTCCTACTGAAACAGACTTGCTATTGTCTTTTATCTTTTGATCATCTTTATACCATTCGTATGCTATTTCGCCTGAAAAACTAGCATCTTTTTCTGAGGATGTTAAAGTGGTATTCTCATTAGGAGCAACATAAAGCTCCTTTTCATTTGTTATTCCTGTTCCTTCAGCAATAGTAGGCTGATCTAGATTTTTGATAATTTCAAATATATCTGTGTATTCTTGTGTTACACCACCAGACTTTTCAGAACCTGAAGATGTGACCTCTTTAATCTGCATTTTGTGTTTGCCTACAAGTAGTTCTGGAAAATTTATAGACTGTTTGTAAACAGTACTTCCCTTATCAAATCCTCTATGAGCATTTGATATGATAACTATTTCTTTGACATCTTCACTATCATCTCTTATATCCCAACTCGATACTGTACTACTACCACCGCTAAGCTTAGCACTTTTAACAATTAATTTTCTAACACTTGAAAAGTCCCCTATATATGTTATTTGAATAGAATAATTATCCGATCTTCCCTGATCTATATCACATATTTTTTTTATAACTTTTCCACCAACATCTACTATTTCAAATTTTATGATTTGAGGGGAGGTATTAGTAACAATACTAGGACTCTTTCCAGAATAATAGAAAGAAGTATTAATTATAAAACAAAGGCTACTAAAAAATAGTAAACACAATATTCTAAAAATCTGTTTCATAACTTAGGTTTTTGCTAAGAAGTTAGTGTAAATTTATTTACTACTGTGTAAAAATGTTTTTAATAATTAAGGTTTAAAACAACTTTTATAATTTGATGATTTAACTATACTACTAAGTCTTTTTCTATTTTTAAATTATCTATTATAAACGACTGTCTATCGTTGGTGTTTTTACCCATATAAAAATCTAACATTTTATCTATGGAATACTGCTTATCTATTATCACAGGCTCCAAACGAATGTTTTTTCCTATGAAATGCTTAAACTCATCTGGAGAAATTTCACCTAAACCTTTAAATCTAGTTATCTCTGCGTCGGCCCTCATCTTTTTTATACACTTCTGTTTTTCCTTTTCACTGTAACAGTAGCTTGTACTCTTTTTGTCTCTCACTCTAAACAAAGGTGTTTCTAAAATATACAGATGCCTCTCCTTTATAAGTTCAGGAAAAAATTGCAAAAAGAAAGTTATCAACAACAATCTTATATGCATCCCATCTACATCAGCATCAGTTGCTATAACGACATTATTATATCTCAAATCCTCCATTCCATTTTCAATATTCAAAGCAGCTTGCAAAAAATTGAACTCCTCATTTTCATATACAACTTTTTTAGTTAATCCATACGAATTGAGAGGTTTACCCTTTAAAGTAAATACAGCTTGGGTCTCAACATTTCTAGATTTTGTAATAGATCCACTAGCTGAGTTTCCCTCAGTTATGAAAATAGTAGTATCTAACCTAGATGGAGAATTTCCCTTGTTGTAATGCTGACGACAATCCCTCAATTTTTTGTTGTGTAAACCTATAGTTTTGGCTCTCTCTCTAGCTATCTTTCGTATACCAGCTAATTCTTTACGCTCCTTTTCTGATTGAATTATCTTATTCTGCAAAATACTAGCTACCTCACTATTCTTATGTAAGAAATCGTTTAAATGCTTACTTATAAAGTCATTGACATAACTCCTGATAGTAGGTAAATCAGCTCCCATCTCTGTAGAACCCAACTTGGTCTTTGTCTGAGATTCAAAAACTGGTTCTATAACCTTTATAGATATAGCCGAAACTATGGACTTCCTAACATCTGAAGAATCGTAATTTTTACCGTAAAAATCTCTAATCGTCCTAAACACTGCTTCCTTAAAAGCAGACTGATGAGTTCCTCCTTGCAAGGTGTTCTGTCCATTTACAAAAGAGTAATAATCCTCATTGTACTGCTTAGAACTGTGTGTCATGGCAATCTCTATATCATCGCCCTTGAGATGTATGATAGGATACAAATATTCCCCTTCATCCAAAACATCTGTAAGTAAGTCTTTCAATCCATTGTCAGAACTAAATTCTTTACCGTTGTAAGATATAGTCAAAGATGTATTTAGATAAGAATAATTATTTATCATCTTTTCTACATAATCTTCCCTAAAAGTATAATTGCCAAAAATAGCAGTGTCAGGCACAAAAACTATATTAGTGCCATTTTTAGTATCAGAAGGTTCAACATCCTTGTCTAAAACAATTTTCCCTTCAGAAAATTCTACGGCCTTAACCTCATTTTCTCTAAAAGATTCCACCTTAAAATAAGAAGATAAAGCATTAACGGCCTTTGTTCCCACTCCGTTTAGACCTACTGACTTTGTAAAAGCTCTACTGTCGTATTTTCCTCCAGTATTTATCTGTGATACACACTCTGCTACCTTTCCCAATGGTATACCTCTCCCATAATCTCTGACACTTACTTTATCTCCTTCTATAGATATATCTATTCTATTTCCCCCTCCCATTACAAATTCATCTATAGAATTATCTATTATCTCTTTTAAAAGAACATATATACCATCATCAAATGATGAACCGTCGCCCAACTTTCCTATATACATACCAGGACGCATTCTTATGTGTTGTTTCCAATCTAAAGATTTTATATTATCCTCTGTATAATCAGTATTGTTAAGCATTGTGAAATATTATAATTCTATATCATCCAAAAAAATAGAAACAGGACTAGTTGGATTTGCCATTTTAGACACCCTTATATTATGATTTTCATAAGATATCCTGCCTGCTTCAACAGCCATTTTAAAAGCTTCAGCCACTTGAGAAGGATTTGAACAAACAGCTATAGCTGTATTTATAAGAACTGCAGACGCTCCCATTTCCATAGCTTCTGAAGCGTGAGAAGGTAATCCTATTCCAGCATCAACTATAACTGGCACATTGCTCTGTTCTATTATTATCTCTAACATATCCCTAGTCTTCAAACCCATATTGGTGCCGATGGGAGAACCCAAAGGCATCACTGCCTGTACCCCCACATCTTCTAACTTCTTACATAAAACTGGATCCGCATTTATATAAGGTAATACTACAAAACCATCTTTTACTAATTGTTCAGCAGCTTTTAGTGTCTCTACAGAATCTGGTAAGAGATATTTTGGATCAGGGTGGATCTCCAATTTTATCCAATTTGTTTCAAGAGCTTCCCTGGCCATCTTCGAAGCGAAAACAGCCTCTTTAGCATCCCTTACACCTGAAGTGTTAGGCAACCAATTTACTGGTAAATCTTTTAGATTACTCAATATATCATCATCTCTATGGTCTAGATTTACTCTCTTTAAAGCCATAGTCACTAATTCAGTGCCAGAAGATATAATAGCATTTCTCATCTCTAAATGAGAACTGAACTTACCCGTACCTACAAATAGACGAGATTTAAATAATCTATCTGCTATCTTTAGCATTTGAAATATATTTTTTTACTTTTATAACTGTTTCTTCTAAATTAGAATCAACTCTTAAAAGAGAGGAAACAGCTACACCATAAATACCTGTTTTCATTATAGCTTCTATATCACCTAATTCTATACCCCCGACAGCGATAATAGGCAATTTAAAATTATTGAGATTACTAATAATTCTATTATATCCGTCTATTCCTAAAACAGGAGCTATATTTAATTTTGTAGTAGTAAACTTAAATGGACCTAATCCTATATAATCAACTTGATTCTTCGATATAGAACAAATCTCTTCAAAAGTATTTGCTGTGCAACCTATTATCTTTCCCTCTTTTAATACTTTTTTTACATACTTTAGGGGCATATCTCCTTGACCTATATGAACACCATGGGCATCTACTATTGAAGATATATCTGCTCTATCATTAATAATTAACTTGGCCTTGTAACTATCACATATCCTCTTGGCTTCTATAGCAGTACTTATATAATCACTATCAGATATATCTTTTAATCTCAACTGTACCCAATCTATTCCTGCTCTGCAAACTCTAGATATGTTCAATAAGTGATCATCACATGTATTGCCATGTGTTATGTACTGTATTCTAGATATCACGAGTCAAAAAAAATAGAATAAAATATAATACTTATTTCATCTTAAAATCTTCCATAAATTTGGTAGTATACTCACCTCTTAAAAAGCGCTCATCTCTAATAAGCTGTTTGTGAAAAGGTATTGTAGTTGTTATTCCGCCTATTACAAATTCACCCAAAGCTCTCTTCATTTTCTTGATAGCCTTTTCTCTATCTTGATCTGTTACTATCAACTTTGCTATCATAGAGTCATAATTAGGTGGAATAGTATAACCAGAATATATACAAGTGTCTATTCTTACACCATTACCTCCTGGTATATGTAAGTCTGTTACCTTTCCAGGCGATGGCATGAAATTATTATATGCATCCTCAGCGTTTATTCTACACTCTATTGAGTGTCTCTTAGGCAAATAATTTTTTCCACTTATAGGAATACCAGCAGCTATTTTTATCTGTTCACATATCAAATCATAATCTACAACCTGTTCTGTAATAGGATGCTCGACTTGTATACGTGTATTCATTTCCATAAAGTAAAAATTCTTGTACTTATCTACAAGATACTCTATAGTTCCAACTCCCTCATATTTTATACTCTCGGCAATTTTAACCGATGCCTCACCCATTTTTTTTCTCAAAGCCTCATCCATAAAAGGAGATGGTGACTCCTCTAAAAGCTTCTGATGACGACGCTGTATAGAACAATCCCTCTCAGAGAGATGACAAGCCTTTCCTCTAGAATCAGATGCTATTTGTATCTCTATATGTCTTGGATCTTCTATAAATTTTTCCATATACATGCTATCATCCCCAAAGGCTGCTAAAGACTCCTTCATAGCAGAATCCCAATGATCCTTTAAATCTTGTTCCTTCCACACAACCCTCATTCCTCTTCCTCCACCACCAGCTGTAGCTTTTAAAATAACTGGATAACCTATTTTACTTGCAACTTTTTTAGCTTCGGAAAGTGAAGATAATATTCCATCAGAACCAGGAACACAAGGAACTTTTATTTTCTGTACAGTTTTTTTAGCATTGGCCTTATCACCCATCCTCTGTATCATATCATATGAAGCTCCTATAAACTTTATATTATGACCATCACAAATTTTTGAAAATCTAGCATTTTCAGATAAAAAACCATAACCAGGATGTATAGCATCTGCATTTGTTATCTCCGCTGCAGATAAAATATTATGTATGTTTAAGTAAGAATCTAAAGAAGAAGGAGGACCTATACAAACAGCCTCATCGGCAAAACGAACATGAAGACTATCCTTATCAGCTGTGGAATATACAGCGACAGTCTTTATACCCATCTCTTTAACTGTTCTAATTATTCTAAGAGCAATTTCACCTCTATTTGCTATGAGTATTTTTTTAAACACAACTATATATTAAAATTATATACTATATATTAAGATTATATTATGAAATTAAATAACTATGAAGAAGGTTCTATTAAAAATAGAGGCTGATCAAATTCAACAGGAGCTAAATTATCGACTAACACTTCAACTATCTTACCAGAATATTCTGATTCTATTTCATTAAATAATTTCATAGCTTCAACTATACAAACTACATCTCCCTTAGATACTAAATCTCCAACCTTTACAAACATATCCTTATCTGGAGAAGGACTTCTATAAAAAGTACCTATCATAGGGGACTTTATAGTCAATAAGTTTTCTTTTTTACCGTCTTTTTCGGTTTTTACAGTATCAATGTCGCTTTTTATCACAGGAGTTTTATTATCCTGATGTGAAATAATAGAAGGATAATCAGATGGATGCAAACTGGTATTTTGATACAAAATATTATTTTCAATACTTTTGTTCGTCTTAATAGTTATCTTAAATCCATCATTTTCCAAACTCAACTCACTAACATCTGACTTGGAAACTAACTTTATTAAGTTTTGTATTTCTTTTATATCCATCTCCAATTATTTTAAAACCGCCAAATTTACACCTAAAATAAAGAACAAATCTAAATATTTTTTTAGTTAATCGTACATTTGGAAAATATTTTATCTAAGTATTAATCTATAATTTATACACTTTAATAAACTATATGAAAAAACTATTTTTTTTGTTAATACTTCCCTTTACAATATCAAATGTAATTGGACAAGAAAATAATTATAAAAAAGTAGGTGTAGTTCTAAGTGGAGGTGGGGCTAAAGGACTCAGTCATATAAGTGCATTAAGAGTAATAGAAAAAGCTGGTATAAAAATAGATTATATAGGAGGAACCAGTTCTGGATCTATAATAGGAATGTTGTATTCTATAGGTTACTCTTTAGATGAAATAGAAAATATGATGAGAGAATTTGTGTATAATCACAATGTATATATCAACGATATAATTCCTAGAGAACAATTATCTGTTTTTAATAAAAAAATAAATGATAGATACTTAGTAAGCCTACCTATTGATAATTTCATTCCAATACCAATAGGTCTTACAGAAGGTTATATGTTCTTATCTTGGTTAAATGAAAAAACACATCACGTACATGGAATAAAAGACTTTTCTAAATTAAAAATACCTTTTTTATGCCTAGCTACAAATTTAGAAACTGGTGAAGAAGTAGTTCTAAAAAGTGGTAATCTAGCTGAATCAATAAGAGCTAGTTGTTCGTATCCTCTATTTATTTCACCTATAGAAATAGATGATATGGTATTAGTAGATGGAGGTATTTCAAATAATTTGCCATCTAGAGAAGTTAAAAATATGGGAGCAGATATCCTAATAGCAATAGATGTTCAAGAAAATTTATTCAATAAAATAGAACTCGATAACGCATATAAAATTGTCAATCAGATAATAAGTTTTAAGATGTCTGAAAAAAATGAATATCAAAGAAAAATATGCGATTTGATAATATATCCAGATATCACAAATACTAACATAACTAGTTTTGATCAAACAGATATGTTTATTAGAAATGGAAGAATAGCAGCAGAAAAAAAATGGGAAGAACTCAAAAATATAGCTAGTATTCAAAAAAAATCTTACAAGGGTGAGGAAATTAATAATTTTAATATTGACAAAAGTTTTCCTAAACCATTTATAAATAAAAAAATATCAATAAAAAATATTAATATAGATAGTGATGATGACGATAATACAAATTTTGTAAAAGAAGAATTGAATTTTATAAACTCTACAGAAAGAAAAATAAATTACAGTGAATTAAAAAAATATATAAATGAAATATATTCAACTAAAAAATTTAGATACCTAAGCTATAAACTATTACCCACTAAAAAAGAAGACGAAAAAGATCTATACATAGATATAAGAAAAACTAAAATAAATAAATACCTAAAACTAGGGTTTAACTATAATTCTGTTTCTAGAACTAGTTTATTAGTAAATTATACCGATAATAATTTTTTGTTTAAAAATAGTAACATATCTGCAGACTTTATTTTTGATAATAATTTTACATATTATTATTTACCCAGATACTTGATATCTTATAATTTTGACATAGGTGGTGGAATTAATTTAGATTTACATTCTAGTTATCAAAGCATTTTTTTCGAAAAACAAAATATTTTATTTAATAAAATATCAATTACAAATGATATAATTAGGAGTAGAAGTGTCAATCAATTTGATAAATTTAAAGTAGATAAAGTATCAAATATATTTTCAGTTATAACAAATGGAATTTCATTTAAAAAATCAATTTATTACTTCGGAAGTGTTAGACTTGATATAGATTACCAAGTCTACTCAAATGAAGCAAAAGAAATACTGATAAGTGATAATGATAAAGGAAAATTATCGAATTATAGAAAATATTTCTTCTTTAAAGAAAGGAGTCTTAATATTAAATTATGTACAGAAATAGATACTTACGAAGATAAGTATTTCCATACAAATGGATTTAAATCTAAAGCATCTTATAATTTATTTTACAATAAAACTCAAAAAGATGACACCTTCTTTTTAGGTGGAAGTATAAATTTATTAATGAGTGTATCTAAAAAAATTGATAAATACATAGGTTTTTATTTTTCTGCCAATTCATTCAATACATTTTATTATTCAAAAATCATAAATACTCAATCTAACATACAAACATTGAGAATGGGAGGAATGAATAAAATAGATTGGGCTGAAAACACTAGTTTTTTAGGTTTAGAATTTCAATCTTACAGTTATCCAAATGTTATAAAACTAGATTTTGGATTAAATCTAGACTTCTTGAAAAATCATCAAATATCAGCAGAAATAAATTACGCTTTGTGCAATTACCACTTATACGATTTATTTAATTTCAATATAGAAGATGAAGAAAGAAAAAGCTTAAATATAATAGGATTAGGAATATCTTATATATATAAGAGCTTATTGGGACCAATAGAAATTTCTGCCTCTACATCACCACAAAACAATTTAGAACCACTGATGTTTTTAAATATAGGTTTACCCTTTTAATTCTAAATATATATCTTCTAACAAATTATAAATATCTTCAGGAGAATCAATGGTTAGCAATTTCATTCTATAAACCTTAAAATTTTCTATACCCTTAAAATATTTACTGTAATGTCGTCTCATTTCTAAAACTCCCAATTTTTCTCCTTTTAGATTTATAGACATTTCTAAATGTCTTCTTACTGTTAATATTCTCTCTTCTAATGTGGGATTTTTTAAGTGTAATCCCGTCTTTAAAAAATGTTTAACCTCTTTAAAAAACCAAGGATAACCTATTGAAGCTCTGCCTATCATAGCTCCATCAAAGCCAAATACATCTCTTATTTCTTTTACTTTTTCTACAGTATCTATATCTCCATTAGCAAAAACTGGAATACACATTCTAGGATTATTCTTAACCTCTGCTATTCTATGCCAGTCTGCTATTCCCTTGTACATTTGAGATCGAGTCCGACCGTGTATAGATATAGCTTTGATACCTACATCTTGCAGTCTTTCAGCAACTTCTACTATTTTTATACTGTTTTCATCCCAACCCAACCTAGTTTTTACGGTAACTGGAATATTGGTACTATTAACTATTTCTTTTGTTAGATTAACCATCTTTGGAATATCCTTTAAAATAGCAGAACCAGCACCTTTACAAGTCACTTTTTTTACAGGACAACCGTAATTTATATCTATTATATCTGGATTATATCTCTCGACAATCTCCGCACTCATCTTCATAGAATCCATATTTCCACCGAAAATTTGTATACCTATAGGCCTCTCTTCATCATTGATATACAACTTTTCAAAACTCCTCTTAGCATTTCTTATCAAACCTTCTGAAGATATAAATTCAGTAAATACCAAATCTGCACCATTTTTTTTACATAAAAATCTAAAAGGTAAATCTGTAACATCTTCCATAGGAGCCAACAAAATAGGAAAATCACATAATTCTACATCACCTATCTTTACCATATCTAAATATCAAAATTATTATCTATTAATACTTTAGCCCTCTCAATTATTGAGTCTGAATACAAATTTTTATTATCAGTTTTCATATTTAATCTTTCATGTGGTACAACACCCAACTCAAAACTATAATCATACGCATCTAAAGATTTAGTAACCGAAAATCTAAGTCTCCATCCATTTGGTAAAATATATCCAACAGGAGAACCAGAACCACCTCCTGTGATATCACCTATTAATCTAACATTAGGTAATTGTTTCATTCCAGTTGCAAAATAACTAGTGGAACTATAACATGAAATATTTGTTAAAACCACAACTTTTTTCTTGTAAGTATTGCTGTGTGGATTGACATATGAATAAACTGGATCACTAAAATCATCTGGCCTAGGTCCATTTTTAAAATATTCCTTCCAAACCATTCTTTTCTTATCTGCAAATCTACTTAAAAGGGTAAATACATTAGAAAGATAACCACCTCCATTATTGCGTACATCTAATATAATCCCCTTGACTTTTTTAGATTCCATATAATTCAAAATATAATCTATACCCGATACAGAAGATATAAAACTACTGTAGTATATATATCCGTAATTACCATCTATTACATTATAAGAAAAACCTCCTAATCTCTTAAAATCTCTTTTCAGATAACCTCTTAAAATAATATCAATATCAAAATTTGTAGGATTATCAAAATAAGTTCTGTAACTATATGTATCAAATTTAGATGTCAAATTTACATGTCCATCTTTTAAACACTCTAACATTTCTTTGTAAATATTAAATTCATCTACTTTATCAATTCCATCGTGTATGTTAGGTTTGTAAACAGATACTATACTGTCCCAATTAATATTTTTATCCTTCAAAAAGGAATATTTATTTTTTATAACACTGCAAAAAACATTGAAATTATCCTTTGGAGAACTCTCCACTTTATCAATAGAGATTTTTTCACATCCAAATAGAAGATGTGTGATAATTAAAGATATAAATGAAATATTTGTAATTTTCATATCATGTAAATAAGTTGTACATAACTTGTAATAAAAAAACTAAAACAAAATTATAAACATTATAAATAATATAGTTATTAGTATTTTTTAAGATTAAAATTCAAAAAAAATATGATTTATAATTATAATTTTATCAACAACTTTACAACTAATTATAGATGTATTTATACCTCATAAACATTACAATTTATAGAGTTATTAACTTATTGAGCGACCATATAATATTATATAATTTTATATTTAAAAAGACAATATATGTAATTATAGTACAGTTAATATCTATTTGTTGTTTTTCTCAAGAGATAGAAAAAAAAGTTTTTTATTACCCCGATAACAAAATCATGAGTGAAGGATTCATGTACAATGGAAAACCAAATGGTTATTGGAAAACATATTATCCCAATGGTAATTTAAAATCTGAAGGAAATAGAAAATCATTTGTATTAGATAGCATTTGGACTTTTTATAATTCAGATTCCTCTGTAAAGGAAAAAATAACTTATGTAAATGGTAAAAAGGATGGATTATCTCATTCTTTTTTAAATGATAAAATACACATTGAAACCCCTTTTAAATCTAATATTATAAGTGGTACCTTGAAGGAATATTTCACAAATGAAACATTAAAAAAAGAGTTAAACTACCTAAATGGAGAATTACATGGAGATGGGTATGAATACGACAAAGACGGAAATATTATAACTATTTACAAATACAAAAGTGGTGTTTTAAACAAAAGGTTAGTCATAAATAGATTTAATATGTATGATAAAAAACAGGGAATTTGGATTAGTTTTTATCCTGATAAAGTATTTAAGTCTAAGGGATTTTACAATGATGGATTAAAGGATGGATATTTTAGATTTTTTGGTCCAGATGGAAAATTACTATATATAGAGAAGTATATAAATGGAGTTTTGGATAAAAAAAACAGAGAAGTTTCTAAAATAAAAACTTCTAAAGAATTTTATCCCAATATGTCTGTAAAGAGAAAGTCTAATCTCATTAACGGAAATTTAGATGGAATTCAAAGAGAATACGATGAAAGGGGAATAGTAAAAAAGAGTTTTGTTTATGAGAATGGAATTTTAATACAAGAAGGAGGTATTATAGATGATAATGGTTTAAAAAATGGATTTTGGAAATACTACAAAAATGATAAATTAAATTCTTGTGGAAACTATGTTAATGGTCAAAAACAGGGAATTTGGAAGTACTATTATCCCAATGGTGTTTTAGAGCAAGAAGAAAACTTTTTAGATGGAAAACTAGATGGAGAAAAAATATGGTATTACAGAGATTCAAAATTATTGAGAAAGGAGAATTACAAAAATGGAAAAAGGCACGGTTTATTTATAGAGTACAACACTATGGGAATTATATCAGTCAGTGGTAATTACACTTCTGGTTTAAAATCTGGTAAATGGGAGAGTAGTATAAATGATTATACGGAAATATATAATTATCAATACGGTTTAAAGCACGGTGAATATTTAAACATTAATAAAGATGGAAAAGTCCTTTTAAAGAAAGAATATAAAGACGACACTTTAGATGGTAAATTCGAATATTATCACGCCAATGGGAATATAAAAGAAAAAGGAGAATATATGAGAGGAAATAGATATGGAAATTGGATTTTTTACAATGAAGATGGATTAGAAATAATAAGTGTTTTTTACGAAGGTGGATTGGAGAGATCGTACAATGATATTAATATTTTTAAGTAAAAAAATTATACCTTCGCTAGCCGTTAATATTGTCATTTAATTTTGGTTTGTAGTATAATGAAAAATAGTGGTTTTTTGAAGTTTTTTGCTGTAATATTCGCATTAGTGTGTGTATACCAGATCAGTTTTACTTGGAAGGTAAAATCGTTAGAAGATCAAGCAAAGAGCTATCACAAGGGTGAAAAATTTTATTTAGATTCTATATCTAATAAGCCTGTTTATAATTTTCTAGGAATTGTAGAATACACTTATGATGAAATTAAGCGTAGGGAATTGAATCTAGGATTAGATTTAAAAGGTGGTGTAAACGTAATACTTCAAGTTTCTGTAAAAGATATATTGAAGAGTTTGTCTAATAATTCAAGTAATAAGGTTTTTAATAAGGCTTTAGAATCGGCAAGAGAAGACAATATAAGAAATGAGTTTTTTTTAGATGAATTCGTAAAACAATTCAATGATATAAAAAAAGAATTAAATGATGATATAACATTATCTTCTCCTCATATTTTTGGTAATAAAGATATGATTGATAAAATTAATATCAACAGTAGTGATGAAGATGTTATAAAAGTTCTAAGAGAAGAAATAGAAAAAAATATAGACAGAGTATTTGTAGTTATTAGGTCTCGTATAGATAAATTTGGAGTAAGTCAGCCTAATATACAAAGGTTGAAAAATTCTAGTAGAATTTTAGTTGAATTACCAGGAGTTAAAGATACTGATAGAGTAAAGAAAATTTTAAAGAGCACTGCTAAACTAGAGTTTTGTGAGACTTATAACAATGATTTATTAGCAGATTTTTTAATATCAGCTAATGATCTTTTAAGAGATATAGTTGAAAAGCCTACTCTTTCTAATGAAGAAAAAAAATCTTTAGATGAGTCTAAAAGTGAAAAAGAGGGTTCAGTAGATAAGATTATATCTGATATAAAATCAAAGGGTTCCACTCCTGATGTAGATGAACAACACAATCCACTATTTGAATTATTAAAACCTTATAATTATTCAGGTGTTGTTCTCGGATATGTATCTGTGAAAGATACCTCTGCAGTTAGTAACTATTTAAACGATCCTAAAATTAGGAGTTTGTTACCTCATGAATTGAGAGATGTTAAATTTCTTTGGTCGGCAAAAACTATTTCTGAGGATAATGTTTTAGAGTTATATTCAGTAAAAAAGACAAATAATAAAGCTCCTTTGGAAGGAGATGTAATAGTTGATGCTGCTGCAGATTTTGAAAATAATAAGCCTATTGTTAATATGCAGATGAATTCTCATGGTTCTCGCATATGGAAAAAAATGACAGAAAAAAATAAAGGTAATAGTATAGCTATAGTGTTAGATGATTATGTTTATTCTGCTCCTACTGTAAATACAGTAATTGAAAATGGTAGATCTCAAATATCTGGAAGATTTTTATTGGAAGACGCTAATGATTTAGCTAATATTTTAAAAGCAGGTAAATTACCTGCACCAGCTAGAATTATTCAGGCTGAGATTGTAGGTCCTTCTTTAGGACAAGAATCTATAGAATCAGGAATAAAATCTTTTGTTTTTTCTCTTTTAGTGGTTTTGGTGTGGATGATTTTCTATTACTCTAGAGGAGGTTTATATTCTGATATAGCTCTTTTAATAAATGTTTTATTTGTGTTTGGAATATTGTCTTCTATAGGTGCTGTATTGACTCTTCCTGGTATTGCTGGTATAATACTAACTATAGGTATGTCTGTAGATGCTAATGTTTTAATATACGAGAGGATAAGGGAGGAGATAGCATCTGGTAAAGGAATTATTTTAGCTGTGAAAGATGGATATAATATGGCGTATTCATCTATTTTAGACGCTAATATTACTACTTTATTGACAGGTTTTGTATTGTTTATTTTTGGAACGGGTCCTGTAAAAGGTTTTGCTACAACTCTTATAATAGGAATATTTACTTCTTTGTTCTGTGCTATTTTGCTAACTAGGTTACTTATAGAGATGGATTTAAAGAGAAAGAAAAATCCAACTTTTTCTACAAGAATAACTGTTAATTGGTTTAAAAATATAAACTTTGATTTTCTTAAAAATAGAAAATACGGTTATGTTATATCTTCTGTCATAATTGTTATTGGTTTATTTTCTCTGTTTACAAAGGGTCTTAATAAAGGAGTAGATTTTGTAGGTGGTAGAACCTATATAGTGAGATTTGATAAGACTGTAGATATAAATAGTATTTCCAAAGATTTATCTGAGGTATTTGTAGAAGATAATATTAAGGTTATTCCAGAGGTAAAGGTTTTTGGGTCAGATAATCAAGTTAAGATAACGACCAAGTATAAAATAAATTCAGATGAATCCACAGTGGATTCTGAGGTAGATGAATTATTGTACAAAGGTTTATCTAATCATTTGTCGAATTCTATTTCTATTAGTGATTTTTTACATCCAGGTGAAGGAGTGGATATAGGAGTTTTACAGTCTATAAAGGTTGGACCTTCAATAGCAGATGATATTAAGGAATCAGCTCTTTTATCCATACTGTTTTCATTGATTATAATATTCTTTTATATACTCTTGAGGTTTAGAAAATGGCAGTTTAGTGTTGGAGCATTAGTGGCTGTGTTTCACGATGTTTTATTAGTACTATCTATATTTTCTATAGCTTATGGCTATCTTCCTTTTTCTTTGGAAATAGATCAAGCTTTTATAGCTGCTATTTTAACTGTGATAGGTTATTCTATAAACGATACCGTTGTAGTATTTGATCGTATTAGAGAATATATAGGTCTACATTCAAAATTACATTTAAAAGATATGGTAAATAGGGCTGTATCGAGTACTTTGAGTAGAACTATAAACACTTCTATAACCACATTTTTTGTTCTATTCGCAGTATTTATTTTTGGAGGAGAAACTATTAAAGGATTTATGTTTGCGCTAATGGTTGGTCTTTTAGTGGGTACGTATTCATCTATATTTATAGCTACTCCTGTAATGTTTGATACTACTAAGAATAGAAAAAAATAAAAAAAGGTTGTGCACATAAAAAGTATAGTAAACTCTATTTTAGAAAAAAATAATTTAAAGTTTAAAAGAGATGAAATACACGTTATAGATGCTATAAACAGTATTTTTCCATCTTTAAAAAACAAATCAGAAAGAGTATATCTAAATAAGGGTATTTTATACTTGAAAATCAATTCATCTGTATTAAAGCAAGAAATACTATATGGTAAGAATAATATAGTTAAACATATCAATGATGTGTTAGGAGAATCTGTTTTGTGTGATATTATTATACTTTGATTTGTATTTTTTTATTTGATGTATTTTTGTTCGCCTTGAAAACAACTATCCCATATAGGTTTTAAATTAATTAAAAAAAATTATGTCTTATTTATTTACTTCAGAATCTGTTTCCGAAGGACACCCAGATAAAATTGCAGATCAAATTTCCGATGCTATTTTAGATAGGTTTTTGGCTTTTGATAAAGATTCAAAAGTCGCTTGTGAAACATTGGTAACGACTGGACAAGTATTTTTAGCTGGTGAGGTTAAATCAAATATTTATGTAGATGTTCAAAGTACAGCTAGAGATGTTATAAATAAAATTGGATATACTAAAGGAGAATATCAGTTCGATGGAAATTCTTGTGGTGTAATATCTTCTATTCACGAACAATCTCAAGATATAAATCGCGGTGTAGATAAGACTATTAGAGAAGATCAAGGTGCTGGAGATCAAGGTATTATGTTTGGTTATGCTACAGATGAAACTGAGACTTATATACCCTTACCTCTATTTATTTCACATCTTATATTAAAAGAGTTGGCATCTATACGTAGGGAAAATAAAGAGATAACTTATTTACGTCCTGATTCAAAAGCTCAGGTTACTATAGAGTATTCTGATGATAAGGAACCTATTCGTATAGATAGTATTGTTATTTCAACACAACACGATGAATTTGATTCTGATGATGTTAAGATGTTAGAAATAATAAAAAATGATATGATAGGTATATTGATACCTAGAGTAAAGAAAACATTAAATAAGAAGATTCAATTACTATTTGATGATAATATAAAGTACTATATAAATCCTACAGGTAAATTTGTTATTGGAGGACCTCATGGAGACACAGGGTTGACAGGTAGAAAGATAATAGTAGATACATATGGTGGAAAGGGAGCTCATGGGGGAGGTGCTTTTTCTGGAAAAGACTCTTCAAAAGTAGACAGATCCGCTACTTATGCAGCTAGGCATATAGCTAAGAATTTGGTAGCATCTGGTGTTGCAAGAGAGGTTTTGGTACAATTATCTTATGCTATTGGAATAAAAGAACCTATGGGTGTTTATGTAAATACTTATGGAACATCAAAATTGGATATCAGCGATAGTGAAATAGCAAATAAGGTTAAAGAAATATTTAGTTTAACACCATTTTCTATAGAGGAGAGATTAAAATTAAGAAATCCTATATATCTAGAAACAGCATCGTATGGACATATGGGTAGAGATCCTCAAATAGTAGAAAAAATATTTGAATCACCTTATGAAGGTAAGATTCAATTAAAAGTAGAATTATTTACTTGGGAAAAATTAGATTATGTAGAAAAGATAAAGAGAGCCTTTTCTATATAAATTTTTGGAACTATAAAATCCTATTATTAGATTTAGGTTCAAGACAACTTAAGGTAAATTTACATGCGTGTAACCCCTTATGTTGTCTATGAAAAATGAGTATACAATTCGTTTGAGAATTTGTAGAGGCAAAATTTAGGTCATCTTTATTATATCTTGTCGAGATATTAAAGAAATACATAATGTTTTTATACTCGTTATAAAAACATATAAATCAGCTCTTTGATAGTTTAATCAAAGTGAATTTCTTGGTTATTCTCCAACCGTATGAAAAATAATTCTTGACATGACTTAAATTTCATATTCAATAAATCATATACAAAAACATATTATCAATTGAATAATAGCAAATATGACATACTTTTGTCTTAGGTAAATAGAACTAAGATATGAGACATCTGAGTATTTTAATCATGTTTGTTGGCATTTATACAAATTGCTTTTCTCAAAAGGTATCGGAGGAAAAAAGTTTTTGGTCTGATTTAAAATATGGCGGAACTTGTGGATTGTATTTTCATAATAATGGTGGTCGTATTGATTTATCCCCAAGTGTTATTAAGCCTTTAAATAAGTTTGTATCCTTGGGATTGGGACTACAATTTTCTTATCGGGGAAGAAAAAGCGGACCTTATAAGTCTCACCATATTATGTATGGATTAGATCTTATAGGCGAGATAAATCCTTTTGATTTTGCTCGTATTACCTGTAACTATTCTCACATGATCTTGAACACGAAAAGTGATGACCTTAGGCTTGTAAAAAAAAATGAATACGTTCCTTCATTGTATTTGGGAGCGGGATATGTGAGTAAAAATATCTTTATAGGACTTAGATATAATATAATTCCTAACTATTTTGGAAGTCACAATTCACTTGAACCAGTTATAAGTTTATGGTTCTAAAAGCATAATCACATTATTTTTCTACCTAAAAAAAATGGATTCTACTGTAGTATTAAATCATGATGATATAAAACAAAAGATAAGGAGAATGTCTTTTGAAATTTTCGAAGACAATCAAAAAGAAAAAGAGATTTCAATAATAGGAATAAACAAAAACGGGTTTGTTTTAGGATCTGAAATAGTTAAGAATTTAAGAGATATTTCAGACATAAAAATATGTGAGTATCAATTATTTATAAATAAAAAAGAACCTTTAAAATCGGCTAAAATTTCGGGAGACATACAGAGTTTAAGAGATAAATCCATAGTAATAGTAGATGACGTCTTGGATTCTGGCAGAACTATGATGTATAGTATAAAATACTTTTTAGATGTCTCTTTAAAAAAAATTAAAACAGCTGTTTTAGTAGACAGATCACATAAAAAGTTCCCCGTACAAGTAGACTTTAAAGGATTAGCTCTATCTACTTCTATACAAAATCACGTTTCGGTAATTTTCACCGAAGAAGAAAATAAAGCAGTGCTATACTGATTTTATCTTTTAATCAAAATTTTTATGATGTCTAATTTCAATAAGATAGAGTACTTGAAATTCCTAAATAAACATTGTGAAAATACCCTTATGGAAGTATTAAACATAAAATACATAGACGTGGGGGATAATTTTCTAATTGCAGAGATGCCTGTGGATAAAAGAGTTCATCAACCCATGGGGTTTTTACACGGCGGAGCTACCATGGCGCTTGCAGAGAGTGTTGCAAGCGCTGCTTCTTTTGCCTTCATAAATATGGAAAAGCAGATGATAAAGGGCATAAGCATAAATGGAACACATATAAAAAGCATAAGAGAAGGAAAGGTTTTAGCCAGAGCAAATGCCATACACATAGGACGTTCTACTCACACTTTCGAAATTTTAGTGACAGATGAAAAAGGAGCACTCATCTCTCATTGTAAGTGTACTAATATGATTTTAAATCAATAATTAAAAGTTGATAAAAACTCATTACATACGAGATTTTTTTAAAAATCAACAAGCTTTTGTATGTTATAAAAGACCTGCTGAGGACTGGGTGAATATACTGTCACAAAATGATGGAAATCTTCACTCGGCAAATTTTAAAGAGAGAGGATTTATATTTTCTCCTTTTGAAAACGAAGAAATAAAAGAGAGTGTTTTTATAAGGAGAGATAATTTTTATGAGATATCTTTTGAGCATATCATATCAGAAGAAACAGAGCCTTGTCTTTTGAGAACAGATAATTCTACAACGACTCTCAAATCCGAGCATATTGAAAATATAAACAAGGCTATTGAACAAATAAAAAAAGGACATTTAACAAAAGTAGTACTCTCGAGGATTGAGGTCATAGATAGAGAATCTTTTTCAATTATAAATACCTTCAAAAAGTTACTTGTAAATTACACAAATGCTTTTGTTTACTTGTGGTATCATCCTAAAATAGGTCTTTGGATGGGGGCTTCTCCAGAGTTATTATTAAATATAAAAGACAAAATAATCACAACTGCGTCTATAGCTGGAACAACAAAGGCTGTTGGAGATGAAGTCGTATGGAGCGATAAAGAAATAGATGAACAAAAAATAGTGACCTCTTATATAGAAAATATCTTGAGTATAAATAAGATAAACGATATAAGAATCCTTCCTTTGGAGAACGCTAGAATTGGAAATATTTCTCATATAAAAAACGTTATAACAGGAGTTTTAGATGACAATTCTACATTAGAAAAATTACTTTCAAATTTACATCCTACTCCTGCTGTATGTGGGGTAAGTAAAGATAAGAGTATACATTTTATATTGAAAAATGAAAGGCATAAGCGATCTTTTTATTCTGGCTTTTTAGGAGAGATAAATATTTTAGATCGAGCAAATATCTTTGTAAATCTCCGGTGCATGGAAATATGCCATAACGATCTGATATTGTATGCGGGAGGGGGAATAATTATACACAGCATTCCAGAGGATGAATGGTTAGAAACAGAAAACAAGTTGGATATCACAAAAGATATGATGGTTTTTTATGACGAAAAATAGTATTGTTCACTCTAGTATAGAGATAGTCCAGGGCATTTCGCATGTACTAGAAAAAAAAAAAATAGACCAAATAGTTATCTCTCCTGGCTCTCGCAACGCTCCTTTAATTATAGAGTTTTCTAAAAACTCTTTTTTTCAGACATTCAGTGTAGTAGACGAGAGGTGCGCTGCTTTTTTTGCTTTAGGCATGGCGCAAAAGTCGAATATACCATCGGTTTTGGTATGCACTTCGGGATCTGCTATTTTGAATTACTATCCGGCTATTGCAGAGTCCTTCTACCAAAAAACACCTTTGATAGTCATATCAGCAGATAGACCAGAAATCTTGATTGATAGAGGTCATGGCCAAACCATAAGACAAAAAAATGTGTTTTACAATCACATAGCAAAGAGTATACATATACCAGAGGTGTATTCTCAAGAGCACTACCTGATGATAGATGAAATCGTAAATATTGCCATAGAAAAAGAGCAACCTGTACATATAAATCTACCATTTGATGAACCCTTGTATAAGACAACATCCAAATTGTGTATTAACCCTCAATCGTCTAATTATAAAAAAAAGGAAAGAGTCTTAGACCTAAAAGATCTAAATCAAATGAGAGAGCAGTGGGAAAGAGCTGCTAGCAAAATTATCTTAATAGGTCAGTTAACATCTAAAAACCCTGAGTTAGAAAGAGAGATAGATAGAATATCACAAGATCCTTCAGTTATTATATTTACCGAGACTACATCTAATATATACGGAAACAACTTATTCCCTAGCATAGATAAAATAATAAACACTGTAAATATTGAGACCCTAAATAATCTCAGACCAGATATTTTATTAACCCTTGGCGGAGCTGTAATATCTAAGAAAATAAAGGCTTTTTTTATAAAAAACAAACCTGGTGAACATTGGCATATAGGTCATGAAAGTACAGACACATATTTTTGTTTATCAAAATTTATAGACACAAAAGCTGAACTTTTTTTTAAAAATTTCAGACCTAAAAAAAACAATAATAGCAACTACTTTGATTTTTGGAATACTATAAAAATTCAGAGAAATCTCAGACATGATAAATATTTAAAAAAAAGTGTTTTTTCCGATTTAAAAGCTCTCTCTTGTGTATTAGAGGCCATTCCTGACAATACCTGTTTGCACGTTGGTAACAGCTCTATTATAAGGTATGTACAACTTTTCAATATTAAAAGGAGTTTATCTGTTTTTTGCAATAGAGGTACAAGCGGCATAGAGGGAAGCACCAGCACTGCTATAGGCGCTGCCTGTGTATCTAAAGAAGATGTAAGCCTTATATCTGGAGACATTAGTTTTTTTTACGACAGTAATGCTCTGTGGAATAATTACGTCCCCTGTTCTTTTAGGTTGATTGTAATAAACAATGGAGGTGGGGGTATTTTCAGGATTTTAGACGAATCTAAAAGCTTAGATTCTTTGGAGTTATTTTTTGAAACCAAACACAATCTCACGGCTAAACACTTAGCTAGAATGTATAATTGGAATTATCTAAAAGCTGAAAACACACCGGAATTACAAAGGCAATTATCTAATTTTTACCAAAAATCTGATTCTCCGTGTATTTTAGAAGTTTTCACTCCTAGGCTAGAGAATGCTGAAGTTTTAAAAGATTATTTTGATTTTTTGAAATATGACAAACTGTCATGAGATATTTCTTTTGATTAAAGGAAAAGGTTAAATGTAATTTGGCATATTTTTTGCCTTAGCTTGGTTTAAAGCTTAAACAAATTTAAAAATTCTAAATTATGACAAAAATAAATGTTAAGCCCTTAGCTGATAGGGTATTAGTAGAGCCAGCTCTTGCTGAGACAAAAACGGCTTCAGGTCTTATAATCCCTGATACAGCAAAAGAAAAACCTCAAAAAGGAACTGTGGTTGCTGTGGGGGATGGTAAAAAAGATGAGCCTCTAACGGTAAAGGTAGGAGATGTGGTTCTCTATGGAAAATACGGAGGGACAGAGTTGAAATTAGAAGATAAAGACTATTTAATTATGCGTGAGTCTGAAATTTTAGCAATCATTTAAATATAAAAAAAAAGAAATCAAAATGGCAAAAGAAATAAAGTTTGATGTTGAAGCTAGAGAAAAACTTAAAAAGGGAGTTGACGCCCTTAGTAACGCTGTAAAAGTTACTTTAGGACCGAAGGGTAGGAATGTGGTAGCAGAGCGTTCTTTTGGATCTCCACATGTAACCAAAGATGGTGTTTCAGTTGCAAAAGAAATAGAATTAGAAGATCCTATAGAAAACATGGGCGCTCAGATGGTAAAAGAGGTTTCTTCTAAAACTAGTGATTTAGCAGGAGATGGAACTACTACAGCGACTGTTTTAGCTCAATCTATAGTGAATACTGGGTTGAAGAACGTAGCTGCAGGAGCTAATCCAATGGATCTAAAAAGAGGTATAGATAAAGCTGTTGAGGCTATATCTAAAGATTTGGACAAACAATCAAAAGAAATCATAGGTTCTTTTGAAGAGATACAACAAGTGGCTTCTATTTCTGCAAATAATGATTTGGCTATAGGTTCTCTAATAGCTGAATCTATGAAAAAAGTAGGAACTGATGGAGTTATAACAGTAGAAGAAGCAAAGGGAACTAGCACTACAGTAGAAGTGGTAGAGGGAATGCAGTTCGACAGAGGTTATATCTCTCCTTATTTCGTAACCAATTCGGATAAGATGCAAGCCGAACTAGATAATCCATATATCTTATTGTACGACAAGAAAGTGTCTTCTATGAAGGATTTACTTCCTATTTTGGAAGCAGTAGCACAATCGGGCAAACCTCTATTGATAATAGCAGAAGATGTAGACGGCGAGGCTCTAACTACTTTAGTTGTCAACAGAATAAGAGGATCTCTAAAGATAGCAGCGGTTAAATCCCCTGGTTTCGGTGATAGGAGAAAAGAGATGTTAGAAGACATAGCTATACTTACTGGCGGGACTGTAGTTTCAGAAGAGAGAGGATTTACATTAGATAAGGCTACTATAGAAATGCTTGGAACAGCTGAAAAAGTGACTATAGACAAGGATAATACTATCATAGTAAACGGATCTGGAGATGAAAAAGCTATCAAAGGCAGGGTAGGTCAGATAAAAACTCAAATAGAGAATACTACTTCCGATTACGATAAGGAGAAACTACAAGAGCGTTTGGCAAAATTATCTGGCGGGGTAGCTGTTCTTTACGTAGGCGCTGCATCTGAGATAGAGATGAAAGAGAAAAAGGATCGTGTTGATGACGCTTTACACGCTACTCGTGCCGCTGTAGAGGAGGGCATTGTAGCTGGAGGTGGAGTAGCTCTACTAAGAGCAAAACACGTTTTAAAAGATCTTTCATTAGAAAATGAGGATGAAAAAACAGGGGTTCAAATTATTGAAAGAGCTATTGAAGAACCACTTAGACAGATCGTATCTAATGCTGGGTTGGAAGGTTCTGTAATCGTTTCTAAGGTCCTTGAAGGAAAAGAAGACTTTGGATTTGACGCTAAGACAGAAGAGTATGTAAATATGTTTAAAGCGGGAATTATAGATCCGAAAAAAGTTACTAGAATAGCATTGGAAAATGCGGCTTCTGTAGCTGGTATGATTCTAACTACAGAATGTACTATAACTAGCATAAAAGAGAATAAGGCAGATTCTATGCCACCTCAAATGGGAGGCATGCCTGGAATGATGTAATCACTTTTTAATAATGCTTTTAAAAGCCTCGTTAACATGACGGGGCTTTTTTATTCATTTGGATGAATATTTTATACTGAGTTGTTCTTTTTAAGTTCTATGGAATTTAAATTGACATTTTATTTTTAATTATATAGCATTTATCGCTTTATGATCTATTTGGCACTTAAAATGCTAAATTTGCATTTTACAAAGAGGTATTTTTCTTTTCGGGTTAACTTTAGATGATAAATAGGAGGCATATCAGGATTAAAGTCATGCAATGCTTGTATGCTTTTTTTAAATCTGGTTTGAATATAGACCATAAGCACAAGGCTCTAAATGAATTGATAAAGAGCATAGATGGAATAATTGATTTACATATTATCCTTTTGGATTTTGTGTTAACTCTCAAAAAAAAAGCTCTTTCTCAGTTAGAAGTACATAAAAATAGAAACTTCCCTTTAAAAGAAGAAATAGATAGATTAGAAATATTTGTAAAAAACCCCCTTTTTAACCTAATAGAAATACAAATTGATACTGAGCAATTATCCAATTTGGAAAGTGTGTGTTGGCAAGATAATGATCAGTTTGTAAAAAAAGTGTTTAACAACATAAAAGAATCTCAATTATATAGAGATTACACTTCTAATTCTCTATTAGATTTCGATTCTCACAAGGCTTTCATTGTAGATTTATTTGTCAATTACATAGCGCCTGAGGAGAGTATTCACGATTTTTTAGAAGACGTTAACAAGCATTGGGCTAGCGATGTCTGTATGGCAAACACTTTGATTTTAAATGCGTTTAAGGGGATAAAAAACGACTCTAAAAAATTACCTTCTGTGTATATAAGTTCTTCGGATAGAGATTTTGGAGAGGCTTTGTTTTTTACAACGTTGGATAATTACCATAAAAATATAGATAGGATAAAACCTTTTTTAAAGAATTGGGATATAGATAGATTATCTTCTTTAGATCTCATAATTATACAAATGTCTTTGTGTGAATTTTCACATTTTTCTGATATCCCTATTTCAGTTACTATAAATGAATATATAGAGATATCTAAGGAATACTCCTATGACAAGAGCAGGGTATTCATAAATGGAATTTTATTTGAATTACAAAAGGGTATTGTCAAAGACAGTTAAATAAATAATGATAAACGTCAAAAAATAAATAATATGAATTTAGTTATACTTCAATCTGTTTCAAACGGGATGGCCAATCCTCTTATAATGTTTGGTTTGATCTTTTTAGTACTGTACTTTTTTATGATTAGGCCACAGGCTAAAAAGCAAAAAAAGGAAAAGAAATTTCAAAACGAATTGAATAAAGGCACTAAAGTCGTGACTCATTCTGGGATGCACGGAAAGATATCGGAAGTAAATGACACTACATGTGTTATAGATACGGGTTCTGGAAAAGTTGTATTTGAAAAAAATGCTATTTCAGCAGAGCTCAGTTTAGCTCGTACTCCTGTTGTAGATAAAAAACAGTAGTATCTATTACTTTTTTAAGTTAAAAAAACGTCAAAAAAACGTCAAAAAAACATTAATAGTATTTGAAACAATGTCGATGAAAAGAATCTCATTTTCACTTCTATTGTGTTTAATCATTTCTCCATTAGTAAAAGCACAGGGTATTGTGCCCAATCCTGTGAAGATACAGAGCAAGGGTGATCGTTTTGTTTTTTCTTCTATCAATATACATGTGGGGAATTTTAATTCTAGAAACGGTGATATATTAGTAGATGCTCTTGTGCGTAGAGGGTTAAAAGCTAGGGTTATAGCTGATAAAAAATCAGCTAATGTGTTGCTATTGATAGATGAAAATATAGATAGTCTAAAACACGAAGGTTATGTATTGGATATATCTAAACACAGAGTAACAATAAAGGCTTCGAACACAAAGGGAATTCTCTATGGAATGAATAGTTTCTTACAATTATTAGATAATAAAGATGTTCCTATTCCTTGCGTTTATATAGAAGATGAGCCTAGATTTAAGTGGAGAGCCTTTATGATAGAGAATAATTTTAGATTTAGAGAATTATCTCAAATACGAAATATCTTAGATAAGATGTCTTTGTATAAAATGAATGTCTTTTATTGGGATATTACCACTTTTGATGGATTAGGTATAGAATTGCAAAAATATTCTTCCTTGAGAAAGAAGAATACCACAAAGTTCTATTCTCACAGAGATATTAAAGAGATTCTAGAATACGCGGAGGTTTTGGGTATTACCATAATACCCGTTATAGATATTTATCGCATTATTTTTGAGGTTAATCAGCACGATTTGCTAAAAGATAGAGATAAAAATATCTCTAATGCTATTAAATCTTGTTTTTCTAGTATAATTAAAGAAAACAAACTATGTGATTTTGTTGAAGAGATTTTTATTGAAACTATAAAATTATTTCCTTCGCCTGTGGTTCACATAACCAACAACAAAATAGATTACAGTGTATATGAAAAATATAAGAGTATAGACTCCTTAGTTTATCAAGACAACAAAAAAAAACAGTATTCTTTGGTAGATGTAAACTTGATTAACAAGGTATCTAAATTAATAGAGAAGCACGACCGTCGTATGTCTATAAACAGCAGTATTTTCAAAAACTATGACGAAAACAACAACGTGGATATTATTTTGGATAGTATAAAAAACCTATCTGGTAATATTGTGGTACACCTCTCTAAAGAGCACATCAATTTTCTAACAGATTTTCTCAGTAAGGGTTGTGATGTAATTTTAGACAATGAATATTCTAACTTAGACTATACTTTTTTGAGTTTAAACCATATATATAATTCTGACTTATCTCTGGGTGATAATAGGTTAAAAAAGATATTAGGTTTATCTCTTCATTTCTTAGAAGATCAGAATGAAATTAAAAGAGATTTTAAGGGAGATATATTAACGTTTTTAGGCCTTTATTCAGAGTTGAATTGGACCTATAAGCATAGAAAAAATTATAATACCTTTGTCAAAAGGCTTGGAGTTAGGGGCTAAAGATGATTTGTCTGATCGAAAAGTTCACAAGAGAAAAATACCTATTAAAAGTTCTCAAACGACATTTCATGAATTTATATAAAGTTGGATCGTAAAGATTTCATTTCGGATGTAAGTGTAAAATGGTGTCCTGGTTGTGGGGATTATTCTATACTCAAACAAATGCAATCTGTTTTGCCAGATTTAGGTCTCAAAAAAGAAAATATAGTTTTTGTCTCTGGAATAGGTTGTTCTTCTCGTTTCCCATATTATATGAACACTTATGGGTTACACGGCATTCACGGCCGAGCTACAGCTATATCTACAGGGTTAAAAATCGCCAATCCAGATCTGAGCGTTTGGATTATAACCGGTGACGGGGATAGCTTATCTATAGGAACTAATCACCTAATACATCTGTTTAGGAGGAATTTGGACGTAAATATACTCTTGTTTAACAATGAGATATACGGTCTTACCAAGGGGCAATATTCTCCTACTTCCAGAGTGGGGTTAAAGACTAAATCTTCTCCCTTGGGGACTATAGAAAAACCTTTTAATCCCATCTCTTTAGCCTTGGGTTCCGGTTCTACCTTTATAGCTAGAGGTATAGATAAAGATCCAAAAAAGCTTAAAGAACTCTTTAAGCAATCTCACCTACACAAGGGCACCTCTTTTTTAGAGATATATCAAAATTGTATCATTTTCAACGATGGTGCTTTTGATAAATTCACAGATAGAGAGCAAAAGAACGATAGTATAATATTTTTAGAACATGGACAACCTTTGCTATTTGGTAAAGGGGGAGACAAAGGCATAATATTAGACGGACTTAGTCCTAAAATAGTGGAATTAGACAAAGGGCATTATAGTCTAGATGATTTATGGGTGCACGACGAAAGAGATAAGGTCAAGGCTAGTATATTGGCTAATGTTTTTGATGAGTATACATTGGATAATGTTTTACCTACTCCCTTTGGGGTAGTGTATCGGGAGGATAGGCCCTGTTATGAAGATGACTTATCTATTCAGATAGAAGAATCTATTGACGAACTCGGTAAAGGAGATTTAGATAAGTTGTTAAAAGGAAATAAAAATTGGTATATAAATTAGTGATATTCTATGAGCGATAATATAAAGCACGAATGCGGTATAGCCTTGGCTAGATTTTTTAAGCCCTTATCTTATTATAGGGAGAAATATCAGACGTGTTTTTACGGAATAAAAAAGATGAATCTCCTCATGGGCAAACAGCACAATAGGGGTCAAGATGGAGCTGGTATTGCAGGGATAAAGCTAAATGTTAACCCTGGTGATAGATATATATATAGAACTCGTAGTAATTCTGAATCCCCTATAAAAGGGGTATTTGATACTGTTTATAAAGAAATAGATAAAATCTTGTCAAAAAATCCAGATAAGATAAACGACGTAAACTGGTTAGAGGCTAATATTCCATCTCTTTGTCATATGTATTTGGGGCATATTAGATATGGAACTTTTGGCAATAATGATTTGGATAGTGTTCATCCTTTTTTAAGAGAGAATAATTGGAAAACTCGTAATATAGTCATAGGAGGTAATTTTAATATGACAAATGTTTCAGAGTTGTTTAAAACTTTGGTTGAAATAGGTCAATATCCTAAGAAAAAAAGCGATACGGTTACTATTATGGAAAACATAGGTCATTTTTTAGATGAAGAAAATGATTTCATATACCAAAAGTATAAAGGTTCTAATACGAAGAAAGAAATTTCTTCCATTATCTCGCGAGAGATGGATGTAGAAAGAGTTTTGAAAAGAGCTTCAAAAAAATGGGATGGAGGTTATGTAATAGCAGGTATGTTTGGTCATGGAGATTCTTTTGTTATGAGAGATCCCAATGGAATAAGACCAGCCTATTACTACAGAGATGAAGAGATGGTAGTAGTAGCTTCTGAACGTCCAGCTATACAGACGGCTTTTGGTCTTCCTTTTGAAAAGATAGAGGAATTACCTAGGGGTAGTGCCATTATCATCAAAGAAAATAATGAAGTATATATAACCGAGATAAAAAAGCCTGAAGAACATAAGGCTTGTTCTTTCGAAAGAATATATTTTTCTAGGGGAAATGATGGAGAAATATATAAAGAGAGAAAATCTTTAGGAAAGAGACTTTTGCCTCAAACTTTAAAAAGTATAGATTCAGATGTAGGAAACACTATCTTCTCTTATATCCCCAATACTTCTGAGGTGGCTTTTTTGGGAATGATAGAAGGCGTAAATGACTATTTGAACGAGTGGAAAAGGTCAGAGATTTTAAAGTTATCAGATTTAAAGAATACAGAGAAGATAGATGATATTTTAAAAATCAAGCCTCGTGTAGAAAAAATAGCCATTAAAGACGCCAAATTGAGATCTTTTATAACACAAGACATCGGTAGAAAGGAAATGGTAGCGCATATATACGATACCACTTATGGAGTGGTTGACAACACAAATAATCTAGTGGTATTAGATGACAGCATAGTTAGGGGCACGACTTTGAGAAACAGTATAATTAAAATACTAGACAAGTTAAATCCTAAAAAGATAATTATCCTTTCTTCTGCTCCACAAATAAGATATCCTGATTGTTACGGAATAGATATGGCTAAATTAGAAGATTTCGTCGCTTTTAGAGCTGCTGTAAAACTATTGGAAGAAAACGGTCAATCCTCTTTATTAAAAGATGTTTATGACAAGTGTCTAGAGCAAGTAGACTTACCTGATTGTGAAATTATCAATTATGTAAAAAAGGTTTACGAACCATTTTCTGTAGATCAGATTTCATCTAAGATAGCCGAATTGATTTCTTATAATGGCATTAAAGCAAAGGTGGAAGTTATATACCAAACTATAGATAATCTTCATGAAGCCTGTCCTCACAATAGAGGGGATTGGTATTTTACTGGTGATTATCCCACTCCTGGGGGCAATAGAGTGGTAAACAGATCCTTTATAAATTTTATAGAACGAAAAAACGAAAGAGCGTATTAAAAAACACCAATAAAAAATCAAATCATGAAAAAAATAATATTCGTAATTATGTCGAGTTTAGTTATATCGTGTAACGATTCTATGGATGATTTTGCTATAATTTATCCAGAGACAAAAAAAGTTGACAGCGTGGATATTTACTTTGGCACTGAAGTAAGGGACCCGTATAGGTGGCTTGAAGATGATAGATCTAAAGAGACCAAAGAGTGGATAAAAAAACAGAATAAACTGACCTTTGATTATCTAGAGAGGGTGCCATACAGAGGAGCTATAAGAGAGCGTTTGAAAAAATTGCGAGACTACGAGAAGGTGACCATGCTCCAAAATAAAAGAGGATATACTTATTATTATAAGAATCATGAAGTTCTGTATCGTAGTAAAGATGGAGAATCAGAAGTTTTTTTAGATCCTAATACTCTTTCTAATGACGGCACTATTTCACTTTCTAAAACGGGTTTTTCTAGAGACGGGAAGTTTTTAGCTTATTCTATTTCTGAAGGGGGAAGTGATTGGGAAAAAATATTGGTTATGAATACTATTTCCAAGACTTCAGTAGGAGATACAATATCTAATGTGAAATTTGGACTTATCTCTTGGAAAGGAAATGAAGGATTTTTTTATTCTAGTTATGATGCTCCACAACAGAGTAAGATGTCTGCTAAGACAGATTCTCATAAGTTATACTATCACAAATTAGGAACAAAACAAGCAGAGGATGTTCTAGTATTTGGATTAGAAACTAAGCGGCGTTATGTCTATGGCCGAGTTACAGATGATGATAGATACCTGATTATATCGGCTTCTAATAGTACTTCTGGAAATGAGTTATACCTCTTAGATCTAGACAAAAGAGATTCTAAATTAATCACTTTAGTAGATGATTTTAACAATGACCACGTAGTCATTGATAACGAGGGATCTAAATTATATGTTTTGACTAATTTCAATTCTCCTAACAATAAATTAGTGACAATTGATATAAAAAATCCTGATAAGAAAAATTGGATTGATATTATACCAGAAGATAAATATTCTATGGAAGTTTCTAGTGGAGGAGGATATTTTTTTGCTCATTATATCAAAGATGTCATTTCGGTAGTTAAACAATATGATTATTCTGGCAAATACATTAGAGATATAGATCTTCCAGATTTGGGAACTGTAACGGGTTTTGAAGGTGAAAAAAATGATAAAGAATTGTATTTTACGTTTACTAATTACACGGTCCCTTCGACTGTTTATTCTTTTGATATCAAAAGTGGCGATTCGAATTTGTATAAAAGACCCGAGGTCAATTTCGATGTCAATGACTATGAATCTAAGCAAGTTTTTTATACTTCAAAAGACAAGACTAAGGTTCCTATGACTATAGTATATAAAAAGGGAATAGAGCTAAACGGTAAAAATCCAACTATTTTGTATGGATATGGTGGATTTAATATTAGCCTGAGGCCTTCTTTTAGGGCATTTTATCTGCTTTGGTTAGATCTTGGAGGTGTTTATGCTATACCTAATTTAAGGGGAGGAGGAGAATATGGTAAACAATGGCATATAGCAGGAACGAAAATGAATAAGCAAAATGTTTTTGATGACTTTATTTCTGCGGCAGAATATTTGATAAGAGAAAAGTATACTTCCAAAGATTTTTTAGCTATTGAAGGTAGATCTAATGGAGGTTTGTTAGTTGGTTCTGTTCTGACTCAGCGTCCTGATTTGATGCGTGTGGCTCTTCCTGGAGTTGGTGTTTTAGACATGTTGAGATATCATGTATTTACCTCTGGTGAAGGATGGGCATATGATTTTGGGACCTCAGAAGATAGCCAAGAGATGTTTAAATACTTGAAAAAATATTCTCCTTTGCACAATGTAAGAAAAGATATTAATTATCCATCTGTTCTAGTTACTACAGGGGATCACGATGACAGGGTAGTTCCTGCACATTCTTTTAAATTTATTTCAGAATTACAAGAAAAACACAAAGGTTCGAATCCTGTCTTTATAAGGGTAGGGATAAATGTAGGGCACGGTAAAGGCAAGCCTATGTCAAAACTAATAGATGAATATGCCGATATATACAGTTTTACTCTTTTTAATATGGGCATTAAAACACAAGGCTTTTTAAAGTAAGACCTTTTTTAATTTTAGCTCGAAATATTTGAGTAGTATACTATGGAGAGCATGTTAAATATTAGTCTAAAATCCTGATCTTTTTCAGCATCTTGACTTATATAAAAGTTGTTTTTTCAAGACTCATTTTAGTATTTATCTAATCGAACTCAGGCTGATAATAATTTGTATTACTTAACCTGGATTATTCATGGTCATATTTCAACATTTGATATGAGGTGTTAATTTTAAAGGGTTTTAACCAAATCTAGACCACTTTAGATATTCCCCAAAAATGAGGAATAAAAACACATTGTTTATAACCTGAGTTAGATTGATAATTACTTGGAAATACTGGATAAAAAACGATAGATTTAACCTTAAAAAGTCATATGACTATGAATAATCCGGGTTAAGCTAGGTTTAACACGAAGCTTAATCAATTCACTCTTTGTTTCTTTCATACTTATTGTTTAACAATAAATACTTTGAAATGTACTAAGAGGTGAATCTAATTTGAAGATTTAGTTTTAGGAAGATATCGGTTCCTTCTCTGTAAAGAACCCCGAAACCATGTTTGGAGGTACTAGGTGTTTCCGTTTTTAGGTTATGGAACAGGTAGTTTTCAAACTCATTCTTATCGAAAATGTGATATGATAATATCTCTCCATCCTTCTTAACTACAAGATATCCAGCAGTTGAATCTATTTGTCCCGTCCAGACCTTACCTGGAATCATTCCCAATGCACAATCAGTCAAAAATCGTTTAACCTTGTATTCGTAGAAGTTATGAGCATGCTGAGTATCAAACCCAATAGGATTGTCATCCCTTAAGTCGGCAACAATATCAGTCAGTCTTGTTGAATTACCAGTAAAGTGAGCATAAACCATATAGCCTACTATTGCTGGCAGTAAGCTGTCTATTAGAACTAAGTTATTACCAAATGTACTTTTATCTGGTCTCTCATAATCTACACTACCTCCAAGATTGATGATAGCGTTGATTCTGTCTCTCACCTTACTCCTAGTATTAATATTGTTAATTCTATTAATATCAGCATCAGTTAATGCAACATTGTTAACCTTATAGATAAAATTGGTACTACTGCTTGCATTTAGAAAAGTAGATGTGTTTCCTAACTGAGACTTAATCGAGAATCCCAGTTAATGCTGTAAGTTTGTTCTGATATCATGAATAGCTATCTCGATGTCAGACTTCACAGTAGATTTGGATCTGATTGAAAAGCACCCAATTGAGCTGATGAAGTTTTCTGTTCTAGTTAAAGCAAAAGCGCCCGACCTATTTTTAATCTCTTCGAGCATCCATTCGGATTCATCTAGAAACTTTTGTTTATCTAATCTAATAATTTCATCATCACCATGAATGATGACAACCTCACTATTATCTACTTCAAATTTTAACTTGTTCTGTGTCTCTGTTCGGATAACCCTAACAATTGGATAGAAGAAATTAGAAACTCTTTGTAGATGAAAGTCTCCTTTATATAATCTCCCTTCACCTAATAATTTCAAGAGTACATATATCTCACTCCATTCTCCTTTATTACCTGTTAACATATATTATCATGTTTATCATCTGTTCACTAACAACCTTGATAGCTATTACCTGCTTGATAGCTATTACCTTTTAGCATATATTATCATGTTTATCATCTGTTCACTAACAACCTTGATAGCTGGAATAGCAACGGAATTACCAAATTGCTTGTAAGCTTGAGCGTCACTAACTTCAATCTTAAACTTATCTGGAAAGCCTTGAAGTCTAGCCCATTCCCTCGGAGTCATTCTCCTAATTCCTTCGGTATTTACATTACCTTTAATGTTAGTTACTGGCTTGAAGTTACTCAACCTATCATCGAAAACTAAATTCCTTTCTCTACCCATTCCACCACCAACAATTGCATTGGCTACTTCATCATCTCTAATGATGGCAAATCCGAATCCATTTCCTTTAGATTCATGCCTTGAACGGTGGTTCCTTAGCGTTTCTAAGTAGACATCACTCAGATAATATTTTACACTGACTTCATTTTCCTCTTTAATACTCTTGAAACTCGTAGTTTTATTTGAACCATTAGGATACTCAAATTGATTTATGTTGAGTGATTTATGAAATCCTACTATGAATATACGTTCCCTATTTTGAGGAACACCAAAGTGCTTAGCGTTCTTAACTTCTGGATCTGGCACATAGTATCCTAGGTCTTCTCTTAACACTCTAAGTATTGTCGATAATGTTTTTCCTCGTTTATGGTTTTGAAGTCCTTTTACATTTTCTAAGAAGAATGCCTTAGGTTGCTTTTCTTTGATTATTCTGGCAACATCGAAAAACAAGGTTCCCCTTGTATCCTCAAATCCACCTCTTTTACCAGCGATCGAAAAAGCCTGACAAGGAAATCCAGCACATAGGATGTCATGGTCTGGAATATTCTTCTCATGAATCTTAGTTATATCACCAGCTGGTCTATCTCCAAAGTTAACTTCATATGAGTCTTGTGCGTACTTATCGATTTCAGAAGTAAAAACACATTTTCCTCCTAAAGACTGCAATGCGATTCTGAACCCACCTATACCAGCAAACAAGTCTATGAACTTGAATTTTGGCTTCTTTGGTGACTTAAATGGTATTTGTTTCGTACTAATTGACATCTGACAAATTTCAGAAATAATATTCGTATTTATCCATAATCCTTTGATTTTGATGCTAAAGATTATACTCTGAAATAGAAATCGCCCCCAACAAAACTTCCTTTGGAGCATGATATCTTAACATATATGTAATTTTTAAAGTATACCTCCCTTTTATGTAATGTAAGGGATATAGCATTAGTAGGTAGAGGAAGTTATCCACAGCCAGGCGAAATACCATTAGCTCACAATGGATTTCTCTTTTTAGACGAGTTGCCAGAATTTAAAAGAAGTGTCTTAGAAGTTATGAGACAGCCCCTTTTTAATTTTTGGTATTTAACGCTACATTTTAGTTTCCTTTTAAAAGGAAGTTGTTTTTTCATACTGCCTTTTTTCAAAGATTGTGTGCCAAAGCATGTAATTCAATTGTATTTTTTTTGTTCATAGATTTTCTCCATTCTTTGTCCCATAGGACACATAGTAATCCTCTTGTTCATTATAATGAATATTATCCTGGATTATTCATGGTTATATTTCAATATCTGATATGAGACGTTAATTTTAAAGGGATTTACCGAAATATAGACCACTTTAGATATTCCCCAAAAATGATGAATAAAAATACATTGTTTATAACCTGAGTTAGAGTGATAATTACTTAAAAATAATTCTAATTAAAAGTTTTACTACTATCTTAGCTGAAACATTTAATTTTTTGTCTTTAGGGGAAAGAATTAGGGTAAAATTTGTGGTTAATGCTTTAATATTCAAGTTGATTGACAGGTTGTAATTAATTATTTTTTTTAAAAAAAACATGAAGACATTTTCTTTTGTGAAGAGTATAACTTTCTCTTTTGTGTTGTTATCTGTGTTTATTTTTTCTTGTGAAAAGAATAAAGGTTATGATAATAATTTAGATATAGGAGTAGGCATAGAGTCTATTTCCCTAATTGAATCTGAAAACCCTGAAAAAGGATTAGTTTCTGATATAACATGTGATATAGATACTGCTGAGTATACTGTATCATTAACAGTTCCTCATTCGGCTATTTTAACTGGATTGAAGTTTGATATAAAACTCTCTGAAGGATATAGCATATCACCTGCTAGTGGAGATGAAGTTAATTTTGAACTTGAAGAATCTTCTGAGGAGTCTTCAGAAACACCTTCTCTTCAACGTTATAAAAAAGTTTTTACTTTAACAGCTAAAGATGGAACTGCTAAGGAATACAAAGTATATATAACCAAAGGTTCATCTAATGAATGCGCTATTAGTTCATTTAAATTTATTAATGATGAAAAAAATAATGGTAAGGGTCTTGTAAAAGACATAACTGGAATTATAATAAAGTCAGAAAGTGGAGAAGCTACCATATCATTAATAGTTCCAAATATTGCTGATTTAGCAGATCTTAAGCCTACTATAGAGATAAGTTCTGGAGCTACGGTTAGTCCAGCAAATGAAGAAGCTAAAACTTTTACATCTGGTTCAGAAGAGGAATATACTGTAACAGCTCAAGATGGTACAACAAAAACTTATAAAGTAACTGTAACTAAGGAAGAAGGACCAAAATTAGAAAGCTTTAAAATACCAGCTGATAATAATAAGGGTATTAGAGATGAGGTAACTGCTACATTTGAGCATGAGCAAGGGTCTGCTACGGGTAAAATTTTGTTAAATATTCCTTATACAGGAACTACTATTACTTTAACAGGATTAACACCTACTATAACTTTTCCTGAAGGGTGTACTGTAAATTCAGCTAGTGGTGCACCAGTAACTGGAGAGATTAGCAGCGTTACATTTACTTTAACAAAAACTGATACAGGTTCCCAAAGAGTTTATACTGTTGAGGCAGTCAAAGGACCTTCTATTGGTAAGTTTGAGTTTAAAACAGGTTCTAATAGCGGGAATGGCATAACTACTGATATAAGCGCTACAAGTATTAATCACGATACTGGAGCTATAGCTATAACCATTCCTAGCACTGTAAACTTAAATCAAAATCTAACACCTACAATTGAAGTTGAAAGTGGTGTTACTGTTGATCCATTAAGTGAAACTCCTCTTACTTTTACCGCAAATACCCCTGTTCAATATAAAGTTTCAACTAATGGTATAGAAAAAACTTATGAAGTAACTGTAACTAAAGAAGCAGCGCCTAGATTGACAAAGTTTGAAATAGCAGCTAATAATGGAAAAGGTATTAAAGAAAAAGTTGAAGCTACATTAACTCATGCTGAAGACTCTGACACTGGCACTATATTACTGAAATTTCCTAAGGATATGGATACGGAGATCTCTTTAACAGAATTAACACCTACTATAGGGGTTCCTACTGGTTGTAGTGTAGATGCACCTAGCAGCCAAGCGGTATCAGGAGAGATTAGTGGTAAAACATTTACTCTAACAACCACTTTAGGCTCTACAAGAACTTATACTGTTGAGGCAGTTAAAGGGCCGTTTATTAGCTCTTTTAAATTTGAAACTACTAGTGGTGGGAGTGCTAATACGGGTATAAGTACCACTGTAAATGGAGTTATTAATCACGTTAACAATACCATAACTATAACGGTTCCAAGTACGGTAGATTTAGCCAATACACAGTTAACACCTACAATTACACTAATAAATGGCAGTATTGATCCTGCCCCTTCTGCGAGGCTTTTTAATAATAATCAAACTATTCAGTATACAGTAAAAAATTCTACTTATACATCGTTTGCTAAAACTTACACAGTAACTGTAACTAAAGAAGCAGCGCCACAATTGACAGAGTTTAAAATAGCAGCTAAAACTAGCCAAGGTATTGCAAGTGAGGTTCAAGCTACATTAACTCATGCTGAAGGATCTGACACTGGCACTATATTGCTGAAGTTTCCTAAGGATATGGATACAGATATCTCTTTAACAGGATTAATGCCTACTATCACTCTTCCTGATGGTTGTAGTGTAGATCCACCTAGCGGCCAAGCAGTATCTGGAGAAATTGGAATGGCTAATAATAATACAGTTACTCTAACGAGTGCTTTGGGTTCTAAAAGAGTTTATACTATAACAATAGTTAAAGGGCCGTTTATTAAGTCGTTTAAGTTTGGGACTGCTAGTAGTGGAACTAATACAGGTATAAGTACCACTGTAAATGGAGTTATTAGTCACGCTAACAATACCATAGCTATAACAGTTCCTAGTGGTGTCACTTTATCTAGTTTAACTCCTACAATTACATTAGGAGATGATAGTACTTCTACTGTTGAACCTGCTGCTTCTGTTAGGCCCTTCAGCAGTAACCAGGCTGTTGTATATACGGTAAAAAATTCTACTTATACAGACTTTAGTAAAGTCTATACCGTAACTGTAACTAAAGAAGTGGCGCCAAAATTGACAGGTTTCACTATAACAGCTAATCCAACAAATGGTATTCAAAATGATGTGACTGCTGAATTAACTTATGATGATGCCGATAACGCCGCTACTGGAACAATAAAGTTGAAGTTTGAACATAAAGTTGCTGGCTATAGCAATGAAATTGTTTTAACAGGATTAACGCCTACCATAACTTATCCTAATGGTTATAGTATAGATCATACTAGTGGTACAGAAGTATCTGAAAGTATTCATGAGAAAACATTCACTTTAACAACCACTTTAGGTTCTAAAAGAATTTATACTGTACAGGCAGTTAAAGGGCCATTTATTAAGTTGTTTAAGTTTGGTACTGCTAATAGTGGCACTAATACAGGCATAAACACCGAAGTGACAGGACAAATTAACCATGAAAATAATACCATAGCTATAACAGTTCCTGGTTCTGTTAAGAAGATTTCAAGTGGTGAAAATAAAGTAACTCTAACTCCTACAATTGAGTTGGGAGGAGATGATACTACTGCTGTTCAACCTGCTAGTGCGCAATCTCAGCAGTTTACTATCGATACCGCTCTTAATTATACAGTAACAGGCAAAGATGGGATGAAAAAGATTTATGATGTTACAGTAACTAGAACAAAATCAAATCTAACTCAGATTACATCATTTACAATTGATTCTAATAGTGGTAATATTACAGAGACTGTTTCTGGAGCTGCAGATAATAAAGGTAGAATAGTTGTGCCTGTGTCTAGCCCTCTAACAGGAGCAAAAACTCCTACTATATTAAAATCAGATTATGCTACTATAACTTCTCCAAGTGGAGCTGAAACTTTTTCTTATGAAAATCCTGTTACATATACAGTAACAGCTGAGGATAATAGTACAACAAAGAGTTATGATGTGTATGTATATGATTCTACTAAGGTTATAGTTACTGATAGTTTGAAACTAACAAGTAATGGCGCTGATATCACTCCAGATTCTAAGAATATTGATGCAAATGCCAGAGTTATAAGTATTACTGTGCCTACAGGTACTGATCTTAGTAATTTAACACTTAGTTTGGATAGTAGTAGTTCTTATACTCTAGATCCTACTGGGGAACAAAACTTTTCTAATGAAACAGAAGTAAAATATACTCTTAAAGAGAGTGGCAGCAGTAATGCTGTAGGTCATTATTGGGTTAAGATAGCGGTTGCTGAATAAGCTGCGAAATAAATAATTTCTGTACTTATTCAACTCTAAAAAAAAACAGTCAGTCAGGTTATTATGGCTGTCTGTTTTTATTTTTTATTGGCCGCATAATATTTACTACTATCTTAGCTAGGATATTTGATTCTTTGTCTTTAGGGGAAAGAATTAGGCTAAAATTTGTCGTTAATGCTTTGATATTCAAAGTGATTGACAGGTTGTAATTAATTATTTTAAAAAAAACATGAAGACATTTTCTTTTGTGAAGAGTATAATTTTCTCTTTTGTGTTGTTATCTGTGTTTATTTTTTCTTGTGAAAAAGAATAAAGGTTATGATAATAATTTAGGTATAGGAGTAGGCATAGAATCTATTTCCCTAATTGAATCTGAAAACCCTGAAAAAGGATTAGTTTCTGATATAACATGTGATATAGATACTGCTGATTATACTGTATCATTAACAGTTCCTCATTCAGCTATTTTAACTGGATTAAAGTTTGATATAAAACTTTCTGAAGGATATAGCATATCACCTGCTAGTGGAGATGAAGTTAATTTTGAACTTGAAGAATCTTCTGAGGAGTCTTCAGAAACACCTTCTCCTAAACGTTATAAAAAAGTTTTTACTTTAACAGCTAAAGATGGAACTGCTAAGGAATACAAAGTATATATAACCAAAGGTTCATCTAATGAATGCGTTATTAGTTCATTTAAATTTATTAATGAAAAAAATAATGGTAAGAACCTTGTAAAAGACATAACGGAAACTATAACAGAGTCAGAAAGCGGCAATACTATCTCGTTAACAGTTCCAAATATTGCTGATTTAACAGGTCTTAAGCCTACTATAGAGATAAGTTCTGGTGCTAGAGTTAGTCCAGCAAATGAAGAAGCCAAAACTTTTACATCTGGCTCAGAAGTCGAATATACTGTAACAGCTCAGGATGGCACAACAAAAACTTACAAAGTTACTGTAACTAAAGAATTGGCGCCAAAATTGACAGGGTTCAATGTAACAGCTAATCCAACAAATGGTATTCAAAATAACATTGAAGCTGAATTAACTCATACTGAAGACTCTAATACTGGGATTATATTGTTAAAACTCCCTAAGGATAGGGATACGGATATCTCTTTAACAGGATTAACACCTACTATAGAAGTTCCTACTGGTTGTACTGTAAGTCCAGAAAGTGGTAAAGCAGTATCTGGAGATATTAGCAGCGCCAGATTTACTCTAACAAAAACTGATACAGGTTCTACAAGAACTTATACTGTACAGGCAGTTAAAGGGCCTTATATTAGTTCTTTTAAATTTGAAACTGGTAGTGTCGTGAGTGCTAATACGGGTATAAGTACCACTGTAAATGGAGTTATTAATCACGCTAATAATAATATAACAGTAATAGTTCCTAATACGGTAAACTTAGGTCAAACTATAACTCCTACAATTGAAGCTGAAAGTGGTGTTACTGTTGTCCCTTCTACTGGAATTCCTCAGACCTTTAATGAAAATACTCCTGTTCAATATAAAGTAACATCTAATGGTATAGAAAAGACTTATGAAGTAACTGTAACTAAAGAATTGGCGCCAAAATTGACAAAGTTCGAAATAGCGGCTAAGTCTGAAAACGGTATTAAAGATAAAGTTGAAGCTACATTAACTCATGATGGTGCCGATAACGCCGCTACTGGAACAATAAAGTTGAAGTTTGAACATAAAGTTGCTACTCATCACAATGATATTGATTTGACAGGATTAACGCCTACTATCGAGCCTAATACTGGTGGATATACTGTAAATCCAGCTAGTGGTGCAGCAGTAACTGGAGATATTAGTACTTCTGGCAGTAATACAGTTACTCTAACAACTGCTTTAGGTTCTAAAAGAGTTTATACTGTTGAAGCAGTTAAAGGACCTTATATTAGTTCTTTTAAATTTGAAACTACTAGTGGTGTGAGTACTAATACGGGTATAGACACCGAAGTGACAGGACAAATTAACCATGAAAATAATACCATAGCCTTAACGGTACCTGCTTCAGTGAAGAAAGATGGTCAGAATAAAGTAACTCTAACTCCTACAATTGAGTTTAGAGGAGACGCTACTCTGAATATTCAGCCTGCTAGTGGAAATTCTCAGGAGTTTACATCTGGCGAAGCTGTTCAGTATATAGTGACAGGTAAAGAAGGGATGCAAAAGACTTATGATGTTACAGTAACTAGAACACCTTCAACTGAAGCTGTAATTAAATCATTTGAAATAGAATCAGGACATTCAGGTAACATTTCAGAGATTGGCACTGATGATAAAGGAAGAATAGTTGTGCCTGTGACTACTGCTCCAGCAAACACAACTCCTGATATAACACAATCAGATTATGCTACTATAACTTCTCCAACTACTGGAGCTCAATCATTTACTTATGATAATCCAGTTACATATACAGTAACATCTGAGGATACTAAAACACAAAAAACTTATGAAATTTACATATATGATAAAGCTAAAACTATAACTGATAGTGATACTTTGAAAGTAACAAAATCTGATGGTACTGAGATTACTCCAAGTTCTAAAGTTATTACTGAGAATAGCAGAGTTATAACTGTTACTGTTCCTTCTAGTACTACTGATGATGAATTAAAGACATTAACACTTACTTTGACTAGTGCTTCTTCTGGGCTTAGCATAGAGCCTATTGGCGCTCAAGATTTCTCTGGTGGAGCAGAAGTAAAATATACTCTTAAAGAGAGTAGCAGCAGCAATGCTGTAGGTCATTATTGGGTTAAGATAGCGGTTGCTGAACCAGCTGCGAAATAAATAATTTCCGTACTTATTCAACTCTAAAAAAACAGACAGTCAATTATTATGGCTGTCTGTTTTGTTTTTTCTGTATTTATTATTACTTAAAAATAATTCTAATTTAGAATTTTACTACTATCTTAGCTAAGATATTTAATTCTTTGTCTTTAGGGGAAAGAATTAGGTTAAAATTTGTGGTTAATGCTTTGATATTCAAAGTGATTGACAGGTTGTAATTAATTATTTTTTTAAAAAAACATGAAGATATTTTCTCTTATGAAGAGTATTATTTTCTCTTTTGTGTTGTTATCTGTATTTATTTTTTCTTGTGAAAAGAATAAAGTTTATGATAATAATTTAGGTATAGCTGCAGGCGTAGAGTCTATTTCCCTAATTGAATCTGAAAATCCTGAAAAGGGATTAGGATCTGATATAACATGTGATATAGATACTGCTGAGTATACTGTATCGTTAACGGTTCCTCATTCGGCTATTTTGACGGGATTAAAGTTTGATATAAAACTCTCTGAAGGATATAGCATATCACCTGCTAGTGGAGATGAAGTTGATTTTGAACTTGAAGAGTCTTCTGAGGAAGAAGCTGCTACTGATGAGATTTCTGAGGAATCTGCTAAAAAACCTTCTCCTCAACGTTATAAAAAAGTATTTACTGTAACAAAGGGTGATAAGTCTCAAGAGTATACTGTTTATATAACTAAAGAATCAGCACCGAAGTTGACTGAGTTTAAAATATCAGCTGATACTATTAAAGGAATAAAAACAGAGATATCTGCTGTTATAACTGATGACACTGACACTGCAACAGGCAAGATTTTATTAAAAATTCCTTATACAGGGACTGCTATTAATTTAACTGAACTAGCCGTTGCTGTTACCATTCCAGATAATCACACTTTAGATCCAGTTGCTGGGACAATATCTGGAGATATTAATGGAAAAGAATTCACTTTGAAAACTATTTTAGGTTCTAAAAGAGTTTACACTGTTGAAGCAGTTAAAGGGCCTTACATTAGTACCTTTAAATTTCCAGCATCAAATTCTGGGGTAACTACTGAAGTAACAGGAAATATAGATCACACTGCTGGCACTATAACTGTAACAGTTCCTAATGGTGTAACTTTATCTAGTTTAACTCCTACAATCGAAGAGGGAGGGAACACGCAAACTGATTTTACTCCCTCTGGTCAGACAGATTTTGATTCTAATGTTGAGTATACAGTAACGTCTTCTAATCCTTCAGTTACTGATTTTACTAAAGTATATACAGTTTCTGTAACTCAAAACGCTGAACCTCAGATACAGAGTTTTACATTTAGTGATAGTTCTAATACTGGTAAAAATATTGGAAATAGTGTAGACGTTACAATTAATCATAACTCTGGGAATAACGTAGGAGAGATAATCGTTAAAGTTCCTCATAATGTAGAGATTGGTGATTTAACTCCAACTGTTACAGCTAACACTTCTGCTTTAGCTGGCACTCAAGTATATAAAGGGGCAACTGGTACTGATGATGCTAATTCTAGCAATAATTTTACAGATTCTCACAATACTCCTAAAGAATACAGTGCAGTAGGTCCTGCTGGAGGAAGAAAGGTTTATAATGTAAAGGTTTATAAAGAGCCAGCTATAAAAAGCTTTAAGTTTGAACAGGGTCAGAATTCAGGAGTTGATGGGTTCCCTACTAGTAGCCCAACTGAATATGACGGCTCAGTTTCAGGCGACAATATAAGTGTTTTAGTTGCTAATACAGTTAACGTAACTAATTTAAAAGCTTCTATTACTGGGGATAATATTAATGCTACTAATCCTATAGATATAACTTTTACCCCTACTAGTGATTCTGCTTCTTCTTATTCTGCAACTATTACAGTTCAGAATGAACATTTATCTAGTTTTACTAAAACCTATACAGTTAATTTAACTAAAGAGTCTGCGCCACAGTTAACAGGGTTTACAATAACTACTGATACCAGTAAAGGTATAGCAGAAAATTCTGTAACTACTACATTTGAGCATCCTGATAGTGATGGAAAGGGTGGAAAGATAAAGTTGAAGTTTCCTAAGAATAATGAGCATGAATTTAATTTAGCGGGGTTAAGTTATACTAGCACCGCCAGTACAGTAGTTGCTTTAACTCCTGCTAATGAAATATCGGAAGATATCACTACTGGGAATAGTAAAATTACTCTAACAACTACTCTAGGTTCTACCTCAGAGTATACTTTAACAGCAGTTAAGGGGCCTTATATCAGTAGTTTTAAATTTGAAACTGCTAGTAGTGGCATTAATACAGGTATAAGTAGTGAAATAAGTGCAACAAGTATTAACCACAATACTGGAGCTATAGCTATAACAGTTCCTGGTTCTGTTAAGAAGATTTCAAGTGGTGAAAATAAAGTAACTCTAACTCCTACAATTGAATTTGGAGGAGATGCTACTACTATTGTTTCTCCTAATACTAGAGTTTCTCAGGAGTTTACATCTGGCGTAGCTAAAAGCTATAAAGTAACAGGTGCAGATGGAATGACAAAAACTTATGATGTTACAGTAACCAGAACACCTTCAGCTGAAGCACAGATTACAAAATTTGAAATAGAATCAGGGCAATCAGGTAGTATTTCAGAGACTGTTTCTGGAGCTACAGATAATAAAGGCAGAATAGTTGTGCCTGTGACGGCTGCAGTCACTAAGGCTCCCAGTATAATACAGTCAGATTATGCTATTGTAACTCCAGCAGATGCTCAAGCATTTATTTATGATGCTCCAAAGGAGTACACAGTAAGAGCTGAGGATAATACTGCAACGAAGACTTATGAAGTATACATATATGATTCTAATAATGTTATAGTTCCTGATAGTTTGAAAGTAGCAAATGGCAGTACTGAGATTACTCCAAGTTCTAAAGTTATTACTGAGAATAGCAGAGTTATAACTATTACTGTGCCTACAAGTACTGATCTTAATAATTTAATACTTAGTTTAACCGATACTTCTAATCTTAGTATAGCTCCTACTGATGGGCAAGATTTTTCTGCGGGAAAGGAAGTAAAGTATAAACTTACTGAAACTAGTGGCAGTGTAGTGGGGCATTATTGGGTTAAAGTTCAAACGGGTAGTTAGTAAATAAATTCCAATTATACTTATTCAACCTAAACAGTCAGTCAGGTTATTATGGCTGTCTGTTTTTATTTTTTTATTGACCAACACAATGATCACTACTATATTAGCTAGGATATTTAATTCTTTGTCTTTTAGGGGAAAGAATTAGGCTAAAATTTGTGGTTAATGCTTTGATATTCAAGGTGATTGACAGGTTGTAATTAATTATTTTTTTTAAAAAAACATGAAGACATTTTCTTTTGTGAAGAGTATAATTTTCTCTTTTGTGTTGTTATCTGTGTTTATTTTTTCTTGTGAAAAGAATAAAGGTTATGATAATAATTTAGGTATAGGAGTAGGCATAGAATCTATTTCCCTAATTGAATCTGAAAACCCTGAAAAAGGATTAGTTTCTGATATAACATGTGATATAGATACTGCTGATTATACTGTATCATTAACAGTTCCTCATTCAGCTATTTTAACTGGATTAAAGTTTGATATAAAACTTTCTGAAGGATATAGCATATCACCTGCTAGTGGAGATGAGGTTAATTTTGAACTTGAAGAATCTTCTGAGGAGTCTTCAGAAACACCTTCTCTTCAACGTTATAAAAAAGTTTTTACTTTAACAGCTAAAGATGGAACTGCTAAGGAATACAAAGTATATATAACCAAAGGTTCATCTAATGAATGCGCTATTAGTTCATTTAAATTTATTAATGATGAAAAAAATAATGGTAAGGGTCTTGTAAAAGACATAACTGGAATTATAATAAAGTCAGAAAGTGGAGAAGCTACCATATCATTAATAGTTCCAAATATTGCTGATTTAGCAGATCTTAAGCCTACTATAGAGATAAGTTCTGGAGCTACGGTTAGTCCAGCAAATGAAGAAGCTAAAACTTTTACATCTGGTTCAGAAGAGGAATATACTGTAACAGCTCAAGATGGTAGAACAAAAACTTATAAAGTAACTGTAACTAAGGAAGAAGGACCAAAATTAGAAAGCTTTAAAATACCAGCTGATAATAATAAGGGTATTAGAGATGAGGTAACTGCTACATTTGAGCATGAGCAAGGGTCTGCTACGGGTAAAATTTTGTTAAATATTCCTTATACAGGAACTGCTATTGATTTAGAAGGATTAACCCCTACTATAGAAGTTCCTGCTGGTTGTAGTGTAGATCTACTTAGCGGTCAAGCAGTAACTGGAGATATTAGCAGCGCTAGATTTACTCTAACAAAAACTGATACAGGTTCTAAAAGAGTTTATACTGTTGAAGCAGTTAAAGGACCTTATATTAGTTCTTTTAAATTTGAGACTACTAGTGGCGGGAGTACTAATACGGGTATAAGTACCACTGTAAATGGAGTTATTAGTCACGCTAACAATACCATAGCTATAACAATTCCTAGTACGGCAGCAAAGGGATCAAGTGATAATACAGTAACTCTAACTCCTACAATTGAGTTTGGAGATACTACCAATACTACTATCACTCCTAGTGTGACTGCTCAGCAATTTATTTTGGGTAGCGAATTTAATTATAAAGTAACATCTAATGGTATAGAAAAGACTTATAAAGTAACTGTAACAAAAGAAGCAGCGCCGCAGTTGAAAAGCTTTACGATATCAGCTAATCCAACAAATGGTATTCAAAATAATGTTGAAGCTGTTATAACTGATGATTCTAATGCAGCTACAGGAAAGATTTTATTAAAAATTCCTTATACAGGAACTGATATTAATTTAACAGGATTAACACCTACTATAACTTTTCCTGATGGAAGTAGTGGTTATACTGTAAGTCCAGTTAGTGGCACGGCAGTATCTGTAGATATTAGTACTACTGGTAGTAATACATTTACTGTAACAACCACTTTAGGTTCTAAAAGAGTTTATACTGTAACGGCAGTTAAGGGGCCTTACATTAGTAAGTTTGAGTTTAAAGCAAACGCTAATAACGCGAATGGTATAACTACTGATATAAGTGCTACAAGTATTGATCATAATACTGGAGCTATAGCTATAACAGTTCCTAGCGCGGTAGACTTAAGTCAAACTCTAACTCCTACAATTACATTAGGAGATGATACTACTTCTACCGTTGAACCTGCTGCTTCTGCAAAAGTATTTAACCAGTCTGTTCAGTATACAGTAAAAAATTCTACTCATACAGACTTTAGTAAAGTCTATATCGTAACTGTAACCAAAGAAGCAGCGCCAGTTTTATCAAGTTTTTTAATAAACGCTAATTCTGGTAAGGGTATTAAAACTGATGTAGCTGCTGTTATAACTAATGATTCTAATGCAGCTACAGGAAAGATTTTATTAAAAATTCCTTATACAGGAACTGATATTAATTTAACAGGATTAACTCCTACTATCGAGCCTAATACTGGTGGATATACTGTAAATCCAGCTAGTGGTGCAGCAGTAACTGGAGATATTAGTACTGCTGGCAGTAATACAGTTACTCTAACAAAAACTGATACAGGTTCTAAAAGAGTTTATACTGTTGAGGCAGTCAAAGGCCCTTCTATTAAGTCGTTTAAATTTGGTAATAGTGGCAATACAGGCATAACTACTGAAATAAGTGCAACAAGTATTAACCATGATACTGGAGCTATAACCATAACAGTTCCTGGTTCTGTTAAGAAGGGTTCAGGTGGGAGTAGTAATACAGTAACTTTAACTCCTACAATTGATTTTGGAGATGCCAACAATACTACTATCACTCCTAGTGTGACTGCTCAGCAATTTACTTTGGATAGTGAATTTAAGTATATAGTAAAAAATTCTACTCATATAGATCTTAATAAAGAGTATAAAATTACTGTAACTAGAACACCTTCAACTGAAGCTCAGATTACAAAATTTGAAATAGAGTCAGGAGCCCAAGATAATATTATACACCCTAGCAATAGCAATGGTGATAAAGGCAGAATAGTTGTGCCTGTATCTAGTCTTCCAACAAGTTCAACAAGTTATACTATAGAAAAATCAGATTATGCTACTGTAACTCCAAATGAAGTTGAAACTTTTTCTTCTTACAGTGAATCAAAACAATATACTGTAACAGCTGAAAATACTAGTACACAAAAAACTTATGAAGTATACATATATGATTCTAATAATGTTATAGTTCCTGATAGTTTGAAAGTAGCAAATGGCAGTACTGAGATTACTCCAAGTTCTAAAGTTATTACTGAGAATAGCAGAGTTATAATTATTACTGTGCCTTCTGGGACAAGTTTAACTGATTTAACACTTAGTTTGGATAGTAGTAGTTCTTCTTCTTATACTTTAGAGCCTACCAATGGGCAAGATTTCTCTGATGGAAAAGAAGTAAAGTATACTCTTAAGGAGAATAATGATGTAAAGGGTTATTATTGGGTTAAGATAGCGGTTGCTGAATAAGCTTAGAAATAAATAATTTCTGTACTTATTCAACTCTAAAAAAAACAGGCAGTCAGGTTATTATGGCTGTCTATTTTTATTTTTTTATTGACCGACATAATATTTACTACTATCTTAGCTAAGGCATTTAATTCTTTATGGTAAAGAATTAGGGTAAAATTTGTGGTTAATGCTTTGATGTTCAAAGTGATTGACAGGTTGTAATTAATTATTTTAAAAAAACATGAAGACATTTTCTTTTGTGAAGAGTATAATTTTCTCTTTTGTGTTGTTATCTGTGTTTATTTTTTCTTGTGAAAAGAATAAAGTTTATGACAATAATTTAGGTATAGTTGCAGGCGTAGAGTCTATTTCCCTAATTGATTCTGAAAACCCTGAAAAAGGATTAGGTTCTGATATAACTTGTGAGATAGATACTGCTGAGTATACTGTGTCGTTAACAGTTGCTCATTCGGCTATTCTAACGGGATTAAAGTTTGATATAAAACTCTCTGAAGGATATAGCATATCACCTTCTAGTGGTGAAGAAGTTGATTTTGAACTTGTTGAAAAACCTTCTGGAGAGTCTACTGAGGAAGCTTCTGAAACGCCTTCTGAGGAATCTTCTTCTAAACGTTACAAAAAGGTATTTACTGTAACAAAGGGTGATAAGTCTCAAGAGTATACTGTTTATATAACTAAAGAATCAGCACCGAAATTGACTGAGTTTAAAATATCAGCTAATGAAAGTAAAGGCATTAAAAGTGAGGTGACTGCTCTTATAACTGATGCCACTGACACTGCTACAGGTAAGATTTTATTAAAAATTCCTTATACAGGAACTGCTATTAATTTAACTGAACTAGCTGTTGCTGCTACCATTCCGGATAATCACACTTTAGATCCAGTTGCTGGGATAATATCTGAAGATATTAATGGAAAAGAATTCACTTTGAAAACTGCTTTAGGCTCTAAAAGAGTTTACACTGTTGATGTAGTTAAAGGACCTTATATTAGTGCCTTTAAATTTGAAACTAATCCTGCTGAGGGAACTGCTAATACAGGAATAATCAGTGAAGTAATAGGAAATATAGATCACACTGCTGGCACCGTAAAACTAATAGTTCCTAGTGGTGTCACTTTACCTAGTTTAACTCCTACAATTACAGTGGGCGAGAACACTAAATCTGAGTTTACTCATTCTGCTCAGACAAATTTTAGTTCTAATGTTCAGTACACAGTAACATCTTCTAATTCTTCAGCTACAGATTTTACTAAAGTATATACAGTTACAGCAACTCAAAACGCTGAGCCTAGAATACAAAGTTTCGCATTTGATACTACTAAATCTGGAAATGGTAATAAAAACCTTGGAACTCCTGTAGTTGAAATTAAGCATAATTCTACGGGATCTGAAGGGGAGATAATTCTTAAAGTTCCTCATGATGCAGATTTAACTGGATTAACTCCAACTGTTACAGCTAGTACTCCTTCTGGCATTCAAGTATATAAAGGAGAATCTAGTACTGATGATGCTAACACTTCTTCTAATGATTTCAGCAATTCTCATGATGGTTCTGTGAAATATAGTGCAGTAGGTACTGCTGGTGGAAGGAAAGTATATTCTGTAAAAGTTTATAAAGAACCAAAAATAAGTGCTTTTAAGTTTGAAAGTAGTAATAATTCAGATGGGGCTTTCCCTTCTAGCATAACTAAATATGACGGCTCAGTTTCAGGCAATAATATAACTATCACAGTTGCTAATATAGTTAACGTAACAAGTTTAAAAGCTTCTATTACTGGAAGTAATATTGCCTCGGATTATGTTACTTCTGAGTTGAATTTCACTACTGGTAGTGGTGGTAATACTTTAACATTAGATGTTCCAAATCAGTATTTGCCAGGATATACAAAAACATACACTGTAACTTTAACTAAAGAAGCGGCGCCAAAATTAGGAAGCTTTAAAATACCAGCTACTACTGGAAAAGGTATTAAAGATGAGGTAACTGCTGACCTAACTCATGAGGAAGGTTCTGATGCCGGAATAATAAAATTAAAGTTTGATCATAAAGAAGCTGGCCGTAATACTGATATTGTTTTAACAGGATTAACACCTACTATAGGGGTTCCTGCTGGTTGCAGTATAGATTCACCTAGCAGCCAAGTAGTATCTGGAGATATTAGCAGCGCTAGATTTACTCTAACAACAGCTTTAGGCTCTAAAAGAGTTTATACTGTAACGGCAGTTAAAGGGCCATTTATTAGGACTTTTAAATTTGGTACTAGCAATACAGGCATAAGTTCTGATAGTGCAGCAAGTATTGATCATAATACTGGAGCTATAACCATAACAGTTCCTAGTGCAGTAGCAAGGAACTCAAGTGAAAATAAAGTAACTCTAACTCCTACAATTGAATTTGGAGGGGATGATGCTACTACTGCCAGTTCTTCTCCTGCCAGTGGGGTACCTCAAGAATTTACATCTGGCGAAGCTGTTCAGTATATAGTGACAGGTAAAGAAGGGATGCAAAAGACTTATCAAGTTACTGTAACTAGAACACCTTCAACAGAAGCTGTAATTAAATCATTTGAAATAGAATCAGGACATTCAGGTAATATTTCAGAGACTGGCACTGGTGATAAAGGCAGAATAGTTGTGCCTGTGACTAGTGTTCCAGGAAGTTCAGTAACTCCTAGCATAACAAAATCAGAATATGCTACTGTAACTCCAGCAAATGCTCAAACTTTTTCTTATGATACTCCAAAGGAGTATACAGTAAGAGCTGAAGATACTTCTACAGCAGCAAAGATTTATGATGTGTATATATATGATTCTACTAAGGTTCTAACTGCTGATAAACTTAAAATAACAGACAGCAGCACTAGTGGCGCCAGCACTGATATTACTCCAGATTCTAAAAATATTAATGCAAATACCAGAGTTATAAGTATTACTGTGCCTGCTGGGACAAGTTTAACTGATTTAACACTTAGTTTGGATAGTAGTAGTTCTTATACTCTAGCCCCTACAGATGGGCAAGATTTTTCTGCGGGAAAGGAAGTAAAGTATAAACTTACTGAAACTAGTAGCAGTACTGTAGTAGGTCATTATTGGGTTAAGATAGAGGTTTCTGGATCAGCCAGTTAAATAAATAATTTCCATACTTATTCAACTCTAAAAAAAACAGGCAGTCAGTTATTATGGCTGTCTGTTTTTGTTCATATAAAAAAGCGGAGATTCAAATAATTGCTACTATATTAGCTAGGATATTTAATTCTTTGTCTTTAGGGGAAAGAATTATGCTAAAATTTGTGGTTAATGCTTTGATATTCAAGGTGATTGACAGGTTGTAATTAATTATTTTTTTTAAAAAAACATGAAGACATTTTCTTTTGTGAAGAGTATAATTTTTTCTTTTGTGTTGTTATCTGTGTTTATTTTTTCTTGTGAAAAGAATAAAGGTTATGATAATAATTTAGGTATAGGAGTAGGCATAGAGTCTATTTCCCTAATTGAATCTGAAAACCCTGAAAAAGGATTAGTTTCTGATATAACTTGTGATATAGATACTGCTGATTATACTGTATCGTTAACAGTTCCTCATTCGGCTATTTTAACTGGATTAAAGTTTGATATAAAACTTTCTGAAGGATATAGCATATCACCTGCTAGTGGAGATGAAGTTAATTTTGAACTTGAAGAATCTTCTGAGGAGTCTTCTGAGGAGTCTTCAGAAACACCTTCTCTTCAACGTTATAAAAAAGTTTTTACTGTAACAGCTAAAGATGGAACAGCTAAGGAATACAAAGTATATATAACCAAAGGTTCATCTAATGAATGCGCTATTAGTTCATTTAAATTTATTAATGATGAAAAAAATAATGGTAAGGGTCTTGTAAAAGACATAACTGGAATTATAATAAAGTCAGAAAGTGGAGAAGCTACCATATCATTAATAGTTCCAAATATTGCTGATTTAGCAGATCTTAAGCCTACTATAGAGATAAGTTCTGGAGCTAGAGTTAGTCCAGCAAATGAAGAAGCTAAAACTTTTACATCTGGTTCAGAAGAGGAATATACTGTAACAGCTCAAGATGGTACAACAAAAACTTATAAAGTAACTGTAACTAAGGAAGAAGGACCAAAATTAGAAAGCTTTAAAATACCAGCTGATACAGGAAAAGGTATTACGGAAGAAGTTGAAGCTACATTCGAGTATCTTTCTGACAACACTAACACTGGTAAAATAATATTAAAGTTTCCTAAGAGTGCTTCTACTGTAATTAGTTTGTCAGGATTAATTCCTACTATAGAAGTTCCTACTGGTTGTATTGTAAGCCCAGCTAGTGGCACGGTAGTATCTGGAGATATTAGTACTACTGGTAGTAATACATTTACTTTAACAAAAACTGATACAGGGTCACAAAGAGTTTATACTGTTGAGGCAGTTAAAGGGCCGTTTATTAGCTCTTTTAAATTTGAAACTACTAGTGGCGGGAGTACTAATACGGGTATAAGTACCACTGTAAATGGAGTTATTAATCACGCTAATAATAATATAACAGTAACCGTTCCTAGCACTGTAAACTTAAATAATAGTCTAACACCTACAATTACGTTAGGAGACAGTACTACTACAGTTGAGCCTGCTAGTGCGCAATCTCAGCAGTTTACTAGTAGCAGCCCTGTTAATTACATAGTAACAGCCAATGGGATAAAAAAAACTTATGCGGTTACAGTAACTAAAGAATTGGCGCCAAAATTGACAGGTTTTACTATAACAGCTAATCCAACAAATGGTATTCAAAATAACGTTGTGGCTGAATTAACTCATGTTGATTCTGATAACACTGGTACTATCTTGTTAAAATTTCCTAAGAATAATGAAAATGAATTTAATTTAACAGGATTAACCCCTACTATAGAAGTTTCTACTGGTTGTACTGTAAGTCCAGCTAGTGGTGCAGGAGTAACTGGAGAGATTAGCAGCGCTACATTTACTCTAACAAAAACTGATACAGGTTCTAAAAGAGTTTATACTATAACAGCAGTTAAAGGGCCGTTTATTAAGTCGTTTAAGTTTGAAGCTGCTAGTGTAGTGAGTGCTAATACCGGTATAAGTACCACTGTAAATGGAGTTATTAATCACGCTAATAATAATATAACAGTAATAGTTCCTAATACTGTAGACTTAAGTCAAACTCTAACTCCTACAATTGAAGTTGAAAGTGATGTTACTATTGTCCCTTCTACTGGAATTACTCAGACCTTTAATGAAAATACCCCTGTTCAATATAAAGTTTCAGCTAATGGTATAGAAAAAACTTATGAAGTAACTGTAACTAAAGAAGCAGCGCCACAGTTGAAAAACTTTACAATATCAGCTAATCAAACAAATGGTATTCAAAATAATGTTGTGGCTGAATTAACTCATGCTGAAGACTCTAATACTGGTACTATATTGCTGAAATTTCCTAAGGATATGGATACTGATATCTCTTTAACAGGATTGACACCCATTATAACTTTTCCTGATGGAAGTAGTGGGTATACTGTAAATCCAGCTAGTGGTGCAGCAGTAACTGGAGATATTAGTACTACTGGCAGTAATACATTTACTCTAACAACTACTTTAGGTTCTAAAAGAGTTTATACCGTAACGGTAGTTAAAGGCCCTTCTATTAAGTCTTTTAAATTTAAAACATCTAGTAGTGGAACTAATACAGGTATAACTACTGATATAAGCGCTACAAGTATCAAACACGATACTGGAGCTATAGCCATAACCGTTCCTAGCACTGTAGACTTAAGTCAAACTCTAACTCCTACAATTGAAGTTGAAAATGGTGTTACTGTTGTCCCTGCTACTGGAACTCCTGAGACTTTTAATGAAAAAACTCCTGTACAATATAAAGTAACAGCTAATGGTGTAGAAAAGACCTATCAAGTAACTGTAACTAAAGAATTGGCGCCAAAATTAGGAAGCTTTAAAATACCAGCTACTACTGGAAAAGGCATTAAAGAAGAAGTTCAAGCTACATTAACTCATGCTGATTCTGATAACACTGGTACTATCTTGTTAAAATTTCCTAAGAATAATGAAAATGAATTTAATTTAACAGGATTAACTCCTACTATAACTTTTCCTGATGGTTGTAGTTTAGATCCACCTAGTGGTGCAGCAGTATCTGGAGATATTAGTACTACTGACAATAATACATTTACTTTAACAAAAACTGATACAGGTTCTAAAAGAGTTTATACCGTAACGGTAGTTAAAGGACCTTATATTAGTTCTTTTAAATTTGCTACTAGTGGCAATACAGGTATAACTACTGAAATAAGCGCAACAAGTATTAACCACGATACTGGAGCTATAGCTATAACAGTTCCTGCTACGGTGGAGAAGACCTCATCAGATGGCACTAATACAGTAACTCTAACTCCTACAATTGATTTTGGAGATGCCACCAATACTACTATCACTCCTAGTGTGAGTGCTCAGCAATTTACTTTGGGTAGCGAATTTACTTATACAGTAAAAAATTCTACTTATGCAGATCTTAATAAAGAGTATAAAATTACTGTAACTAGAACACCTTCAACTGAAGCGCAGATTACAAAATTTACAATTAATACTGATGAAGGTAATATTACAGAGACCGTTACTGGTAGTGGCAGTAAAGGCAGAATAGTTGTGCCTGCTGCTACAGGTAGTAAGACTCCTACTATAGAAAAATCAGATTATGCTACTGTAACTTCTCCAACTGGAGCTCAATCATTTACTTATGATGCTCCAAAGGAGTATACAATAAGAGCTGAAAATGGCACTACAACAAAGACTTATGAAGTTTATATATATGATTCTACTAAAACTATAGCTAGTAGTGATAGTTTAAAACTTACAAATAGCAGTAGTACCGAGATTACTCCAAGCGCTGTTGATATTAATGCAACTACCAGAGTTATAAGTATTACTGTGCCTACAGGTACTGATCTTAGTAATTTAACACTTAGTTTGGATAGTAGTAGTAGTTCTTCTTATACTCTAGATCCTAACAATGGAGAAGATTTTTCTGATGGGAAAGAAGTAAAATATACTCTTAAAGAAAGTAGTGGAAGTAATGTAGCAGGGCATTATTGGGTTAAGGTTCAAACGAGTAATTAGTAAATAAATTCCAATTATACTTATTCAACTCTAAACAGGCAGTCAGTTATTATGGCTGTCTGTTTTGTTTTTACTGTTTTTTTTATTGATTTAAAAAAAAACAGTGACACAAAATTTCAAGAAAAACTTATGACACAGAAAAGGCTCGTCATACCCAAAGTCACATTAATATGTAGTGAGGAAGAACTATAAAAGACAGATCTAGTTACAGACTGTATTATTTAAAGAGAAAAACTATCAACTGCTTCTACAGTTTTTTCTATATCTGTATTGGACAATTCATTGCATATAAACCAGGTCTCAAAAGCAGAAGGAGGCAAATACACACCATTGGACAACATATGATGAAAAAACTTATTAAAAACTTTAGTGTCAACCGTGTTAGCAGAATTAAAGCTTTCTACTTCTTCTTCACAGAAGAATATACTAATCATAGATCCCACTCTGTTTATCCTAAAAGGAATATCTTTTCTAGATAGAATACTTATAAACTCACTCTCAAGTTTAGCTGTCTTTTCATTTATGTTTTTATATATATCTGGATTGTCTGACAACTCCTTTAAAACAGTATATCCGGCTATCATAGCCATAGGGTTCCCAGATAGAGTGCCAGCTTGATAAACATCTCCAACAGGAGAAACACAATTCATTATTTCTGATTTGCCTGCAAAAGCACCAACAGGCATACCGCCTCCTATAATCTTTCCGTAGGTTACCAAATCTGCTTTGACTCCAAAAAACTCCTGAGCTCCCCCTTTAGACAATCTAAAACCTGTCATTACTTCATCAAAAATCAAGACTATATTGTTTTGATCACACAATTCCCTAAGCTGACTTAAAAAATTATCAACTGGAGGAATACATCCCATATTCCCAGCCACTGGCTCCAAAATAATAGCCGCTATTTGATTTTTATATTCCTCTATTAACCTCTTTACACTTCCTATATCATTATAAGTAGCTAATAAAGTATCTTTAGATGTAGACGATGTAACACCTGGACTACTTGGAGTTCCAAAAGTCATGGCTCCACTGCCAGCCTTAATTAAAAAAGAGTCTGAATGCCCGTGATAACAACCTTCAAATTTTATAAACTTATCCCTGTTTGTATAAGCTCTTGCCAAACGAATAGCACTCATACAAGCTTCCGTGCCCGAATTGACCATTCGTATCATATCTATAAAAGGACACATCTCTATTATCAACTTGGCTATCTCGACTTCTATCTCTGTTGGAGTTCCAAATGATGTTCCTCTCCTAACTTGTTCGGTAATAGCGTTTATAACTGATTCACTAGCGTGACCCAAAATCATAGGGCCCCAAGAATTTATATAATCTATATAGACATTTCCATCTTCATCATAGAGATGAGCCCCCTTTGCCCTTCTTATAAAAACAGGCTTGCCTCCTACACCTTTAAAAGCTCTCACAGGAGAATTTACCCCACCAGGTATAAATCTTTTAGCTTCTTTAAAAAGGTTATTGCTTTTAGTATGCATGATATTTATAATTAACTCTCCTTAAAATCTCTAACATATAGAACGTCTCCTCTATTTAACTTAGAATCTTTAGAAATATTATTTCTCTTTTCTAACCATCTCAACCTAATTCCAAGTTTTTGAGAAACTTCATATAAACTCTCTGACCCTCCTATAACGTAAGTGTTTACACCATTTTCTACTTTTATTTTCTTTCTAGATAAAAAAACATTCATTCCGTCTTTCAAGTCTTCTGAACTCGAAAGATCGTTGTAATCTAAAATGGCATACTCTGGTAGGTTATGTTTTTTGCAAATAGAACCCAAAGTATTAGCAGAAGAGATCACTTCATATTTAATACCGTTTATACTTTTACTTCCATATTTAAAAGTATGTTCCATACTCTCATCACTTTCAGCACTTTCAGCACCCCTGATGATAGCTGCTACTTGATTTTTCTCTACCTCAGTTAGAGTCATACTGTCGTATTTGTATAACTCCTCATCTTCTATGATTTTGATGAGTATTTTAGCGTATTTAGGGTCTGTAGCGTAACCTGCTTTTTTCAAGCCATGAGCCCAAGCTTTATAATCATCAATATCTAAATCGAATAAAAAAGCATATCTACTTCTGCTAACCAAAAACTCTGAATGATCTCTATATGAAGTCCATGGATGTTTGTATTTTCTAAAGCATTCACCTTTTTCATCATCATCGTGATATACTTTTTCTCCTTCCCAAGAAGTATGACACTTTATTCCAAAATGATTGTTAGATTTATTTGACAATTCACTCTTTCCATTACCTGACTCCAAAACGCCTTGTGCTAGAGTTATACTAGCGGGAATCCCATAGGTAATCATCTCTTCAATAGCTATAATCTTGTATTTCTCTATATAGTCTTTCCTATCTTGAAAATTTTGTGAGAACAACAAATTACAATACAAAAAACAAAATACCCCTTTCTTAGTAATATTAATCATATATATATTTTAAAAATCGTTTTTGCTCCTCAATCCTCCAGTATGAATCATCAATATATCAGTGCCTCTGCTGAATATATTCCTCTCTATCATATCGAAAATAGCGTATAAAACCTTGCCTGTATAAACGGGTTCCAAAGGTATGGAAGTTTTATTTTCTATTAACTCTATAAACGACAACAACCTTTTATCACACTTGGCATATCCACCAAATGAGTAGTTGTAATTCAAAGACCATTGGCATACATCTTCGTTTAAATATTTACATATCTCTGCCTCTAAAAAATTCGCTCCTCTTAAGACTGGAATGCCAATCACTCTTTGATTTTTCTTAGCAGAATTTATAATTCCAGATATAGTGCCGCCTGTGCCCACAGCACAAAAAATCACATCGAATTTATCTGTTCTACTGTCTAATATCTCCTCACATCCTTTAACCGCTAAATTATTAGAGCCCCCCTCTGGAAGCAAATAAAATTCCCCAAATGTATTTCTTAAGCTAAGAATAAAATCCTCATGGTACTTATCCCTATATTGTTTTCTATCTATGAAGTGTAGTTTCATACCACACTCCAAACAAAACCTCAAAGTCGAATTCAATTCATCTGGTCTTTTATCTGCTAGCTCTTCACCCCTGATGACTCCCACAGAAGAAATATTCTTCTCTTTACAAGCATAAGCAAGAGCCAAAATATGATTGGAGAAAGCCCCTCCGAAACTCAATATTCTATTATATTTCTCATTTTCTGCAAAGAGCATATTGTATTTCAATTTCCTGTATTTATTACCCGAAATATACCGATGTATAAGATCCTCTCTCTTTACAAATACATTTACTCCTCTAAGCGAAAAAAGAGGAAGGGTTACCCTTTGTATAGGTACTTCCATACATAAGATTTAAGGGTATAAAATTATGATATTTTCAATAAAAATGTGATGCAATATATATGTTATATTTGGGGACCGAAATATTTAATATCATGGCTAAAACCTTATCTAACATGTTGCCTTTGGGTGTGGAGGCACCTTATTTTGATTTATTAGACACTGTTTCTGGTAAGAATCTAAACTTGAATGAATTAAAAGGCAAAATAGGAACTGTGATAATGTTCATATGTAATCACTGCCCTTTTGTGATACACATAAATGAAGAAATAGTTTCCATATCTAATGACTATATAAAAAAAGGCATCGGCTTTATAGCTATCTCATCTAATGACGTTGAAAACTATCCTCAAGATTCTCCTGAATTAATGAAAGAAGTAGCTGACCAAAACAGCTATCCATTTCCTTATTTATACGATCAAACACAAGATGTAGCTAGGGCTTATCAAGCTGCTTGCACTCCTGACTTTTACCTCTTTAATAATGATTTGAAATTAGTCTATAGAGGACAGTTAGACCATTCTAGACCAGAGAGCGAAACACCTATAACGGGAAGAGATCTAAGAATGGCTTTAGACTATTTGTTGATAGGTAAAACCATAGAAGACAAACAACAAAAACCTAGTATGGGTTGTAATATAAAATGGAAGTAATTAATACTACTTTAAACATAAAGTCATGAGTACTATAGATTGGTTTAAGAGAAAGAAAAGAGGTGTAACTACTCCCACTGGTGAAAAGAAAGATATGCCAAAAGGTTTTTGGTACAAGACTCCTAGCGGGAAGATCATAGATACCGAAGAGCTAGAAAAAAATTTCTACGTAAGTCCTGAAGATGGATATCATGTTAGGATAAATAGCAAGGAGTATTTTGAAATTATGTTCGATAACAATGAATTTGAAGAACTAGATGTCAATATGAGTTCTAAGGATCCTTTGAAATTCGAAGACAAAAAAAAATATAAGGACAGACTAAAGGTCACTCAAAAAAATACAGGTCTAAAAGACGCCGTGAGAACAGCAGTAGGCAAATCTCAAGGAAATAGATTAGTAATATCCTGTATGGATTTTTCTTTTATAGGAGGATCTATGGGGTCGGTTGTAGGAGAAAAAATATCAAGAGGTATAGATTATTCAATACAAAATAAAATACCCTTTATGATGATTTCAAAGTCTGGAGGCGCCAGAATGATGGAAGCTGCTTTTTCACTGATGCAAATGGCAAAGACTTCTGCTAAATTGGCCATTTTAGCCAAAAACAAAATACCTTATGTGTCGCTTCTCACAGACCCTACAACTGGAGGGATTAGTGCTTCTTTTGCCATGTTGGGAGATATAAATATAGCCGAACCTGGTGCATTGATAGGTTTTGCAGGGCCTAGGGTGATAAAAGAAACCATAGGAAGGGATTTGCCAGAAGGCTTCCAAACTTCAGAGTTTTTGCTAGAGCACGGATTCTTAGATTTTATAGTGGAAAGACCTCTTTTAAAAAAGAAAGTCAATGACTTTTTAAATATGGTTTACCACAGTAAAAAAGCGTGAAAATTAAAACTATTTCAATAGGCTTTAATTTTCATTTGTACAAAATATGATTATAAAAAGTAATCAAACAAAGAAGCCGTATGATTAATTAAACCAGGCGGTTTTTAAATTTTTGGTATTTAGCGCTACATTTTAGTTTCCTTTTAAAAGGAAGTTGTTTTTTTGCTTTTATTTCACCCTTCATTACTGTTGAAGTCTGTTAAGCATTATATTCTTTTGTCTTTCAAGATGATGGTTACGTTCTATCCTTATATTGTGCTTTGATTTATGGCAAAGCGTTCGTATTGAACAACCTTGACAATTTTGTGCCTCATATACGCTCAAAGTTTGATTGTAATGACATCCCTTAAAGGGTGTAAATAAAAAATGACATATTTTTTTGTTTTTATTCATAGTATCTTGTCTGTACAAAAATAATTTTTCAGTGTGACACTGAAAGTTATAACCAAACTTTGAGAATAAAAAAAACTAACTTAGCGTGCTATTTTTTTTCAACTTTTTTCAACTAAATCAAAAGTAGTATTATATATCTTCCGCCTTTATTTATAATACATATTTTCTAGTCTATTTCTTATAGTTTTAAAAGCTGTCTCTTATGTTGAAAAGAATAATCAAATCCGTATTTTACAAAAAAGAAATAATGAGATCAAAGAAAAAACACACTGACAATTTACTCGGAAAATATATAACAGGGAGAGTAGATATGACTTCCACAGGAAGTTGTTATATAGTTAGCCAAGACACAGTAAAAGATGTATTCGTTTCTGAAAAACACAACGCTTTAAAAGCCTTCAATAACGATGAAGTAAAAGTTTATATTCACAAAGTAAACAAACAAGGCAGATTGGAAGGTAAGATTACTGATATTGTAAATAGAAATAAAACATCTTTTGTAGGAACCATAAGAATAAAAGACAAGTCGGCTTGGGTAGTATTGAGCGAAAAAAAAATATTAACAGATATATCTATTCCTTTGGATAAGACAGACAAAGCCAAGGACAAAGACAAAGTAGTGGTAAACATCACAAACTGGGCTATAGGATCAAAAAAAATACAGGGAGAGGTAACAAGGGTATTAGGAGCTTCAGGAGAAAATAAAGTAGAGATAAATTGCATTTTAGAAGAATACGAATTGCCTTATGAATTTCCAGAAGAAGTAGAGAGGCAAGCCAATGCCATAAACGATAAAATATTAAACAAAGAAGTCTCAAAGAGAAGAGATATGCGGTCTGTAGATACCTTCACTATAGATCCTGTAGACGCTAAAGATTTCGACGATGCCATATCTGTTGAAGAGATAGACAAGGGCATTTGGGAGGTGGGAGTTCATATAGCTGATGTATCGCATTATGTTAAGCCAAATACCTTATTAGATAAAGAAGCATATAAAAGGGGCACATCTGTCTATTTAGTAGACAAAGTGGTTCCCATGCTTCCAGAAATTTTGTCTAATAAGGTGTGTTCACTTAGGCCTGATGAAGAGAAATACACTTTTTCTGTTATATTTCAAATAGATGAAAATGCCAATGTAAAAAATCAATGGTTTGGTAGAACTGTGATAAATTCCAACAGGCGTTTTACTTATGAAGAGGCTCAGGAGGTGATAGAGACAGGGAAAGGAGACTTCAACAAAGAGATATTGTATTTGAATAAAGTAGCTAAAATAATGCGAGAAAAACGCATATCAAAAGGATCTATTTCCTTTGATAAAGGTGAAGCTAAATTCAATTTAGATAGAGAGGGATTTCCCACGTCCGTATACCTAAAAGAATGCAAAGAGTCTAATCATCTAGTAGAAGAATTTATGCTCTTGGCTAATAAGAGCGTTTCTACTTTTATAAACAAAGACAATAAAAATCATAAAAAGACATTTGTATATAGAGTTCACGACGAACCAGATTCTATCAAAATAGAAGAATTATCTAGAATAGTGAAGAAATTTGGCTATAGCATAGATATAAAATCTAAAAAAAAACTCAATGCCTCTTTGAATAAGTTGTTGAGCGATATAAAGGGTAAGGCTGAGGCAAATATGATAGAGACATTAGTCATGCGCTCTATGAGCAAGGCTAAATACAGCACTGAAAATATAGGACACTATGGATTGTCTTTTAATTATTACAGTCACTTTACCTCTCCTATAAGACGTTATCCAGATATAATGGCTCATCGTCTATTACAACACTATTTAGATAAAGGCTCTTCGGTAAGCCCCAAAGAATATGAAGATATGTGTCAACATTGCTCTGCAAGAGAGATATTAGCATATAAGGCAGAGAAAGATACTATTAAATTCATGCAGGTTTTGTATATGCACAAATTCACAGGAAAGAGGTTTAAAGGCATCATAACTGGAGTTACAGACTGGGGAATTTACGTTCAAATGAAAGACAATCATTGCGAGGGCCTTGTGAGGATAGATAGTATTAAGCCTGGGCGATTCAGACTAGATTCAGAGAACTATAGAATAGTAGGAGTAAACAACGACAGGGTATATCAATTGGGCGATGAAGTAGAGGTCTTGGTGACTAAAACGAATTTGAGCAAAAGACATATAACCCTCGAATTAGTTTGAATTATGAGGAAACTAAAAAATTCAGAGTTAAAAAGGGAGACTGTAGAGTCTTTTAAATCTTCTGAAAAGATTCCTTTGATAATAGTTTTAGATAATGTGAGAAGTGCAAATAATGTAGGTTCTATCTTTCGCACTTGTGATGCCTTTTTAGTAGAGAAAATATATCTGTGTGGAATAACTCCTGTTCCTCCAAATAGAGATATTCATAAAACAGCTTTGGGAGCTACCGATTCTGTGGAGTGGGAATACAAAAAAGATACTGTAGAACTAATAGATGAGCTAAGGAGACAAAACATTACTGCAATAGCCATAGAACAGGTAGAGGACAGTTTGAATCTGAATCAGATGAAGGTGATCAAAGATGAAAAATTTGCTTTTATATTCGGAAATGAAGTGAGAGGGGTAGATCAAAAAGTTATAAATGTATGTGATTATTGCGTAGAAATCCCACAATATGGAACTAAACACTCTTTGAACGTATCTATAAGTGCAGGAATCTCCATATGGAATTTTTTCAAAGATTTTTCATCACATAGCTGATTACTACCGTTGTTGAAATACTAGGTGTTCTAGTATAGATTTCGGATCTTTCAACTCATGGCATAGCATATGACAAATACTTACCTTTGTTGCCGTAATTTTTTAAAACACAAAAACAACTATGAAGTGTGGTATAGTAGGACTCCCAAACGTGGGAAAATCAACTCTTTTTAATTGTATATCAAAGGTTAAGGTAAAATCAGATAATTTTCCTTTTTGCACTATAGATCCTAATGTTGGAATAATAAATGTTCCAGATGCTCGCATCTATGAATTAGAAAAAATAGTTAAACCTGAAAAAATACAACCAGCTACCGTAGAAATTGTAGACATCGCAGGTTTGGTAAAAGGAGCTAGCAAGGGAGAGGGCCTAGGAAATAAATTCTTATCTAATATAAGAGAGACAAATGCCATAATACACGTTTTGAGATGCTTCGATGACAACAATATAATACATGTAGATGGCTCTGTAGATCCTATTAGAGACAGAGAGATTATAGATACAGAACTTCAGATTAAAGACTTGGAAACCCTAGAAAAAGCTCTGGTTAAAACACAAAAAAACGCTAGAACAGGCAATAAAGAAGCCAATAGGGAATTGGCCATACTAAACAAGTACAAAGAAGCACTAGAGAGTGGTCTTTCAGCTATAAGTGTAGAAGCTCTTCAAGACGAAATAGACTTTATCAACAATATGATGCTCTTAACTAGTAAACCTGTGATCTACGTATGTAATGTGGATGAGTCTTCTGCTAAATCTGGCAATAAATATGTAGATAAGGTCAGAGAGAGTGTCAAAGATGAGAATGCCCAAATATTAGTCGTAGCCGTAGGGACAGAGGCCGAAATATCTGAGTTAGAAGACACCGAAGAGAGAGATATTTTTTTAAGTGATTTAGGCTTAGAAGAGCCAGGAATAAATAAATTGATACGTTCGGCTTATTCCCTTTTAAACCTTCAGACTTATTTCACTGCTGGAAAAAAAGAAGTAAGAGCCTGGACCATAAAAAAAGGATATACAGCTCCACAAGCGGCAGGAGTCATTCACACAGATTTTGAAAGAGGCTTTATAAAGGCAGAAGTCCTAAAATATGAGGATTTTATATCGTTAGGATCTGAGCTAGCCTGTAAGGAAGCTGGCAAGCTCCATATAGAAGGAAAAGAATACGTAGTATGCGACGGCGATATTATGAATTTCCGATTTAATGTATAAACTCTTATGATCGATTCTAATACCATCATAGCTGTATCTACAGCCCCTGGAATAGCAGCCATAGCGGTAATACGCCTCTCAGGACCAGATGCTATAAAGGTTACAGACGAAGTTTTTCATCCTTCTAATGGTCACAAGAAATTATGTGATAGACCTACACACACCATATCTCTAGGGTTGATAAAACAAGGTGAAGACATAATAGATGAAGTATTAATATCGATATTTAGAGCGCCTAAATCGTATACAGGAGAAAATGTAGTAGAAATATCTTGTCATGGATCTACCTATATAAAACAGAGAATAATACAGCTCTTTATAGATAGAGGAGTATCATTGGCAAAACCAGGAGAATTTACCTTAAGAGCTTTTTTAAATGGGAAAATGAATCTTTCTCAAGCTGAAGCGGTGGCAGATGTGATATCATCTGAAAATCAACTGGCGCATCAAACGGCTCTACAACAAATGAGAGGAGAGTTCTCTAATGACTTGAAACAACTGAGGCAAAAACTGATAAACTTTGCGTCTTTAATAGAATTAGAATTAGATTTTTCCCAAGAAGATGTGGAATTTGCCGATAGATCAGAGCTATTAGATTTATTAAATGTAATAGAGCTCAAGACTAAGAGTTTTATAGATTCCTTTTCATTGGGCAATGCCATAAAATGCGGTATTAATGTAGTCATAGTAGGAGCTCCTAATTCTGGGAAATCAACCTTGTTGAATGCCTTATTCAACGAAGAGAAAGCCATAGTGTCAGATATAGCAGGCACTACTAGAGATGTAATAGAAGATGAGTTAGTAATAGATGGCATAAGTTTTAGATTTATAGACACTGCAGGAATAAGAAAGACCGAAAATCAGATAGAAAAAATAGGAGTACAAAAAACTTTTGAGAAGATAGATGTCTCTAGAATAGTCATCTACGTTTTAGATTCTACTGATGATATAGAAGAGAAAAAAGAGAAAATATTAGATATAAAGAGGCAATTAAAATCTCAAATACTGATAGTATTAGCAAATAAGATAGATTTAGTAGTTGATAAAAAACAACTACAAAGCGAGTTAATAGATTTTGATAATGTCTTGTATATCTCTGCAAAAAACAAAGAAGGAATAGATCAAATACCTAAATTATTGAGAGCCTTTGTTGATAAGGATATGTTAAAAAGCGGTTCAACTGTAATCTCTAATATCAGGCATTACGAATCTCTTTTGAGGGTTGGCGATTCCATAGATATGATAAAGAAAGGGCTCAATGAAGGTTTCCCACAAGATTTAATAGCTCTAGATATTAGAAGTGCCTTAAATAACTTAGGGCTAATAACTGGGGAAGTCACCAATGAAGATTTGTTGGGCAACATATTCCAAAACTTCTGTATCGGCAAATAGGTATGCCTAAAAGCACCTAAGTAAAAGGACACTGTCCTGTAAAGTATCCATCATCTGCTCAATCACACCATTGACAACTCGCACAGGATGATTTGCAGGAATTAATTCTTCGATACTAGGTGGAAAAAGCCAATTTTGTCCTTGGTTGTAGTCCCTGAAATTTGTATTCATACTATTTGATTATCAATCAGTTAGTGAGATAAACTAACAGGTAAAAAACTACACTTTTAAACAAAAAAAAGCTGCCTCGGTTTTGAGACAGCTTCCTTTACAATCTCTTTTAGTGTCTATTTAATTCCTGCCTGCTCTAAAAAATCATTCAGAACTTCTTTTGCATCATGAACTAAAAACGACAATATTTTTTTATTTTCTGTTATAATAAAAGCTATGTAATAACTGATGTTATCCTTATCAGTCTTCACTTTAGCAATTATATGCTTTACTTTCCTATCATTAGGATTTACTAAAAATACATTTTCGTATTTATCCTTATCTTCTACGGGTAGAAATTCTTTTCCAGATTCTGATATCTCTTCAAATCCTAATATTTTTTGAGGTATTTTTTCAAAAAAACCTTCAATAGAAAAATTTATTCTATCCATAGCTTCTAGATAATCGGATGAAATACTCTCCTTAAATTTATCAATATGATTTTTGGATATTAATTCTACAAATTCTTTTACATCTTTTTCTAATTCATCTTTTTTTGATTCTTGGGAGTATACAAAAAAAGGAGCTAATAATAAAACAGCAACTTTTACTTTAAAATTACCTAATAATAGACTGAGTTTTGTCTCTATAGTTTTTTGGCTGAAATTTGTCATTTTTATTTATTTTATCATTTTCAATAGTGAATACTAAGCGTAAATGTATACCAAAGTTATCATTAAACCTAAACTCATCAAAATGCAACGAGTTTAAATTATCATAAATAATGGTATTTATTCTGTTTCTTAAAATATTACTAATCTCCAAACTATATGATATACTACCATATTTCTTGTAGATATTCAATCCTAAATCAAAAACCTTCAATTTGTTATCTAACATTCCACCAAAATAATTACTATTATACAATTCTAGATTAACAAATTTGTTTTTATACTTTAACCTATTGCTGATAATACTTAAAAATTGAACCTCCCCAAGGTATATAGAGGGGTTTGATATTACAGCGATATCTAAATATAGATTTTTAATAATCTTATAATCATTATACATTAATCCTAAACTTAGCGTATATATATCTTCTGTGTTTCTATATGTTTTTATAATTCTAATTCCTCTAACTATATTGGATTGCGCGATATAATCCCTAACCAAAGAAAGAGAAGAAAATACAGTCATTTTATTCCTAAAAATCCAATATGATGATAATTCATAAATTTTAATATTGAGAAGATCTACTTTCCCCTGCTCATATTCAAAATTAGGCCCCTCTATATTCCCAGTGGAATTAAGTTTATCAAAAGTAGGATGAATTACTATTTTATCAAAAGATAAACCAAAAATATTAGACATGCTTTTCATATACTGTAGTGATATACTAGGTTCTAGTATTAGGTTATTTCTTTTATACTTATGTGTTTGTTCACTAACAAAACTATTTTTTATACCAAGTTTAGCATTTAAAGTCAGAGGTCTAGCTATATCCCAAATGAAACCTAGATGACTAAGAAATGTTTCCTCTTTATACTTAAATGTATTTGTTAGAATTTTATTGTCCACTTCTAATGCTTCTACATTCAAGGGGTAATATTTTTTTTCTGTACTTGTGTTAAATACTAAATATTCAAATGTCGTAGAAAAACTTATTTCTTTTAAAGGTCGTATTTCATACGAAATAGAATTATTCAGATGATAGTAATTACTATATCCATACGCTTTTAGCATATAATTTGAAATACTTCTTGTTTGAGTTATTCCATTTTTTCTATCCTTATTTTCTCTATTGTTATACACAAGACTAATCCTTAGATTACTATTTTCGGTTTCTATTGTATAATTAAAGAACATTTTAGAACGGTTTTTTGTGTAAAAAAAATTATTTTTCCTGTATATACTATTATCTCCTTTAAAACTATTTAAATCATATTTAGATGAATTATCTTCATAAGGAAAGTAAGTATAATCTACCTTCGCTATGAGCAATTGATTATTTGTCGGAATTAATTTATATCTCAACCCTCCTGAATAAGCAAGTTCTTCTAGTTCATTAGTAGAATTTAATTCCGTTATGCTTTCCCCTTTTAGCTTGCTAGTCGTTTTTGACACTACAGCTCTTTTATCATAATCAATAGAAGACTTTAAGTCAAATTGATGTTTACCTATTTTTAGAGAAGATGAAAAATCATTTCTAATTCTAGGATAAGTAAAATAACCCGTTTCTATCTTATTTGTAAGGCTATACCCTTTCTTTATAACCTTAGTCTTTATCTTAATAACAGGATTATTTACACCATAATAAGCGCTTGGATTCGGAATTATTTCTATCTCTTCTATGTCTATAGCAGGCACAGATTTTAAGTGTTGTATCAACTCTTCCTCGGAGAGAGCAATTTTCTCACCATCTATAAATATAGTTGCATCTTTACCGAGAGTCTTTATTTTTCCTAACCCATCTTTGTGGATTATAGGGTTATCTTCTAACAGTTCATCTGTACTCATTCCATAAATTTTTTCATTTTCTTTATCCATTTTGAATACAAAAGCTCTTTTTTCTTTGTTGTAATAATTATTTATTTCGTCCTCTAGATGTATCTCATCTAATTTATATGAATAGGCTTGTTGCATTTCTACTGAAATAACCGTATCATTAACTAGATCGAGTGAGATTGAATTATTTTCATAACCATCACTAGTTAATAAAAGTTCATATTCTCCTTTGTTTAATTTTTTGAAAATTAAAAACCCTTTTTTATCACTTTTTCTATTGTATGTGGTATCTTTTCCAATCAAGGAAGAATTTACATCATATAAGGGGGTATTAAAAGAATTAGTAACTTTTACTTTCAGTTCTACTGATTCTTCTTTCGGAGGAAAGAACATAAATTTCATAAGGATAATGCCTGTAATCATTTTTTTTTAATATATATATGTTTGTGTTACCGTTTAACCCATTAAAATTTTTAAACAATGATAAAAAAAATTAAGGAGGTTCCTGTAACTTTATCTCTATTATTTTCGATTCTATTTTCACTATTGCGAAAACTCCAAATGATAAAATATCATTAAGAACTGCTATACACTTGGAGGAAGCTCCAAAAAGCTTGAAGGATGTTAAGGAAGTGACAGTAGATATTTAGACATAGTTTGATTTACAGCTTTCTAAAAGGAGATTATAGAATAAAAACAATTGACTTTATTCTTTTTTTCTAAACATTATATTTTGACGTACATTCGCGCAATTGGAATTAGTCTAAAAAAATAACTTTAAAAAAACAAGCTTAAATGATTTTTCTATCATTGATATTACATGATAAAATTGGTCAAGATACTACTGTGCCAGCTCTAGATGCTCCAGATAATACTTTGTCCGTTATCGATTTAATTACTAGTGGAGGCATTGGAGGTAGAACCATAATATTTGTTCTATTTCTTCTATCGATTATAACTATTTATGTTTTTGTAGAGAGGTTTTTAGCTATAAAATCGGCTGGAAAAATAGATCCTAATTTTATAAATAATATAAAAGATTTGGTATCTAACGACAGAATAGATTCTGCAGATATCTTGTGTAAGCAAATAGATAGCCCCGTATCTAGGATGATAGGAAAAGGCATATCAGTAATTAATAAACCTCTTAAAGATATAGAGGCATCTATCCAAAATGTCGGTAAGATAGAGATATACAATCTAGAAAAAAATATAGGCATATTGGCTACCATAGCTGGTGTCGGGCCTATGATAGGGTTTTTAGGAACTGTTATAGGGATGGTATTAGCTTTTCACGAAATGTCAGTTTCTGGAGGACATGTAGATGTGCAAATGCTATCAAAGGGAATATATACAGCTATGACAACCACGATAGCTGGTTTGATAGTAGGAATCTTTGCATACGTATTGTATAATTTTTTAGTTGTAAAAACAGACAAGGTTATACATAAAATGGAAGCAAATACCACTGAGTTTTTAGACTTGCTAAACAAGCCTTCTTAGATTTTCACCACGATGAATTTAAAGAGCAGAAATAAAGTCAGTGCTGAGTTTGCTATGTCGTCTATGACCGATATAGTCTTTTTATTACTCATATTCTTTATGCTTACTTCCACTTTGGTAACTACCGATGCCATAGATTTAATTCTGCCTAAAGCAGTCAGCGGCAAGAATTTAGAAAACAGAATGGTCTCTGTAAGCATCTCTAATAATTTGGAATACTATATAGATAAAACCCTTGTTAGACGTGAAAATATAGAATCAGAATTAAAAAAGATTTTTCTCTCAGAGAAAGAGCCTAATCTTGCCATTAGAGCCGAAGAGAATGTTCCTGTAAAGAATTTAGTCGAGATAATGGACATTGCAAATAGAAATAAATATAAAGTCATTCTAGCGGTCCGCACCAAATGATATGAGTCAAAAAAAAAATCATAAGCGATATGCAGCGTTTGCTACCCTAGCGTTTCATAGTTTGGTCTTTTTATTTTTGTTTTTTTTTGATTTCACTCATCAAGGTTCGCCTGCAAATAGTAGTGTTGTAATAGCTATAAAATTTTCTGAGCCATCGTATAGCAAGCCCAAGAAAAAGACATCTAGCTCTCCAAAAAAAGTTAACCCAGAACAAATAACCGAGGAGATCTCAAAGGAAGAAAAAGTTATGACTAGTGAGCACATCACAAAAGATATAGCTATTAAAAAGAAAGAGATATCACCCAAAAAGAAAAAAGAGGAGAAAAAAGAGAAAAAGCCTTCTAAAAAAACACTCTCTGCTATAGACAAAATAATGAATAGCAAAGAGGTAGGGAAAGGCGATAGTAAAGGTAGTGATATTGTTGATAAAGATAATATAGGTGATAACTTTGACTCTTCTAATTTCAATAAAACATCTGGCAAAAATTATGGTAATTATCAATTGGGAGATAGGGCTCCACTGAGCAGACCTATGCCTAATTACGACTGTGATGAAGAGGGCAAAGTTATAGTTAAGATATTAGTGAATAGCCAAGGTGTGGTTACTCATGCAGATCCTGGTGTAAAAGGCAGTACTACTTTGTCTCCTTGTCTCTTGAAGAGAGCAGAAGAGGCTGCTTTGAAAACTTTATTCTCCAAGGATAAAAAGAACACTGGTCAAAATCAAGAAGGTAGGATAATTTATAATTTCACTATAAGTGAATGAGATAGAATATAAAGAGGTATTAGATTGGGTTTTCAATCAATTACCTGTATATCAAACCGATGGAATAAAAGCTTATTCAAAGATAGATTTAAGAAATATAATATCTATAACATCTACTTTAAATAATCCTCAAGAAAATTTTAAAAGTATCCATGTTGGAGGTACAAATGGAAAGGGATCTTGTTGTCATATGTTGTCCTCTATCTTACAAGAATGTGGTTATAAAGTTGGATTGTATACTTCACCTCATCTAAGGGATTTCAGAGAGCGCATAAAGATAAATGGAATAATGATTCCAAAGGATTATGTAATGTCGTTCATCTTAAAAAACAAGGTGACATTTAAAAAATACAATGCTTCATTTTTTGAGATGACAGTGGCCATGGCTTTTCAATATTTTAGTGATCAAAAAGTAGATATTGCCGTTATTGAAGTAGGTATGGGTGGACGTTTAGATTCTACTAACATTGTAAATCCCTTGGTCTCGGTAATTACCAATATAGGTATTGATCATACTCATTATCTAGGCAATAGTATAGCTGAAATAGCCTGGGAAAAAGCTGGAATTATAAAACCGCATACTCCAATTGTAATAGGTCAAACACAGGAGGATATTAGAGATGTTTTCATAAAAAAAAGTACAGAAGAAAAAGCTCCTATATATTTTGCAGATCAAAGCAAAAGCGATACAATAGATTATACTTCTGATTTAAAAGGTCATTATCAAGTTCACAATAAAAAGACAGTTCTGCAGACCGTTGAAATACTAAAAAAGCATTTTAATATCGACACAAATTCTGTAAAAAGAGGTTTATCTAATGTTATTAGAAATACAGGCTTTATGGGCAGATGGCAGATTATGAGTGATTCTCCCATCACATATTGTGATACAGCTCACAATTTAGATGGTCTTTCCCTTGTCCTAAAGCAGATAGATGCTGAGAGAAATAAAAAAGCTAAGCTTCACTTTATACTTGGTTTTGTAGAAGATAAAGACATAGTTCCTATAGTAGAATTATTTCCAAAAGATGCTAGCTACAGCTTTACACAAGCTAATATAAATAGGGCTTTAGACAGTAAAGTGTTGCAAGGTAAATTTATGGAAAAGGGAATATCTGGAAATGTCTACAAAGATGTTCGTACAGCTTATGAATATGTTAAAAACATAGCCGATAAAGACGATTTTATATATATAGGTGGCAGTACATTTATAGTTTCAGAAATAATTTAGCGCAGTTATGAAAAAAGTATTAACTTTGCAGAATTCCTGAGCTGAGACCGCCATAGGTATTAGTTATAGGGGCGATTAGCTCAGTTGGTTCAGAGCATCTGCCTTACAAGCAGAGGGTCATAGGTTCGAATCCTATATCGCCCACTCCTTTAGAGTTCTATATATTTAGAATAGCTGAAATATAGAATTTATCCCCCTCCCCCTCTTTTTTTTAAAAAAGTTAATAGTAAAGACTTTCTTGTTTTAGGAATTTAACATCCTCATACGCGTAATTAGTTTATTTTTTCTTTACAGATCCCTAGTAGTCTTTTTTGTTTGGAAGTGTATTAGAAACTTCATCTTTATTTTTAGTAATTTGGATTCTTCAATCCAACACTGCTGATAAAAGGTCATTTATAAAAGGATATTTATGACTGTCTTATTCCCTTTTGTAATCTCTCTTTTTGCGTTTGAATCGGGAATTATCTCTCGTATTTTGAAGTTTAACTTTTTCAAAAGTCTAGGAAAATGATCCTATTCTATATACATGATAAATATGGGGATATTCAATTGTTTAGCATTTATTTCAGTTTCTCTTTCGGCAGGGGTTTTAGCAAAAAATAACTTTAGTATAATTGATGGAAGATTAGTCTCATCAATGGATGTAAGCGGCTTTACTCACAGTGTGATATTATTTATTGTCACCTATACGGTCATTTTAATTTCCAATTTCACATACAGGAATATAGGGTTAAGAGTACAGAGGTGGAATAAGATATTGGAGTAATATTCTATACTAAAAAGATTAACTTTGCTCGAACATTTTTTTTAAAAAATATTACAAGGTCAATCATGAAGTTTAAATCGATTTTATCAATATTAGTAATTCTGATAATGGTCTCTTGCGGACGAGTTTCTCAAAATGAGAGAAATAAGAATACTATGACTATATCCGAGACAATTAAGATGAATTTTCCCGCTGATTTGGTCGTAGTCAACTTCGATATTTTCAATGTCAATAGGAATTCTTCTTCCGCCGCTAGGGTTGTAGAAGAGAGGGTTGACAAGCTTATGGAGATATTCTTATCAAACAATTTTAAAAAAGAGTCTTTAAAAATTCAGAATTTCTCTATTAGGGAGGAATTCGAATACGGTTATTATAATTCAAAGAAAAGAGTTGTGGGATATCGTGCTTCACAAAACTTAATTCTCAGTGTTGCTTATAGCAAAGATAATATGAAAAAAATATTCGATTTATTTGGAAATAGCGGAGTAGAAGCTTCTCTCTTTCTTAGCTTCACGATTTCTGATATGGATAAGATAGAAGAGGTTTTGATAGAAAAACTTGTAGAAAAAAGCAATAAGAAAGCTAGGATTATAAGTGAAAATATGGGGGTCACTCTTCTAAGAGCAATTGATATAATTGTCAATCCTGATATGACATCACGCCATAATAAAAATCAAAGTTTTGGCACATTAACTGCTGAAATGTCTAAAAACATTAATGAAAACATAGGTCCAGTCGATATAGAGCTAAGTTCTAGCAGTCAGATCACTTGGCATATAAAGTAAAAAACGTCACAGTGACTTTAGAAGAATATCAGAGTGGACAAACTATACTGATAGATAAACCTCTTAATTGGACATCTTTTGATGTGGTAAATAAACTGAGATATTCTATAAAGAAGTTTTTTGATATAAAAAAAATAAAGATAGGGCATGCAGGTACTTTAGATCCGTTGGCTTCTGGCTTATTGGTAGTATGTACTGGCAAAAGAACTAAAAGTATTTCAGAAATACAGAATAGCGATAAAGAGTATTTAGGGCAATTAAAGTTAGGCGCTACTACTCCTTCTTATGACTGCGAGACTAATGAAGATGCCTTTTTCCATACAGATCACATTTCAGAAGAGCTTATTATAGATACGGCTAAGAAAATGATAGGTAAGCAATCACAGATTCCTCCTATTTTTTCTGCTATAAAAAAGGATGGCAAGAAATTATATGATTTTGCCAGAAATAATATAGCTGTGGATATCCCATCTAGAGAAATATGTATTTCTTCTTTTGAAATCTCGCAAATAAAAATGCCTTTTATATCTTTTAAAGTGGTTTGCAGCAAGGGGACTTATGTCCGTTCCTTAGCTAATGACTTTGGGAAAGAACTAAAATCAGGAGCTTATCTGACATCTTTAAGGCGCACTAGAGTAGGGGGTTTTTATATTAAAGATGCTATCGGTATAGATGAATTTATTCCATAATAGCTGATTATTGATCAGTATGGCATAACAATTATCGTAATTACTAATTGATAAATTCTCTAACTGAAATATTTTTTTGAAAAAACTCTCCTAATTCAAACAATTGCTACTGATTTAGCCAGAATTTAATTTTCTCTCCTGTCTTGGGAGAGGAGAAAGAGGATTGATTTTTGACACTATCTCGTGGGGAAGTGTGTGAATAAATACTCTGCCCTTCTTTTTTTGTGGAAGGCTCGCCACCCGAAGTGTTTTTTTTTCTAAACAGTTTCTATGAGGGGATTTAATAAGATGATCTAACTGTACTAAAACGCATTTTAAGTAGCTTATTTAAAGGCTTTAAAAGAAAACAAGCAGCTATACCACTTTTGGAAAATAGACTTGTAGAGCAAACCTAAGAAGTTTTTTTTGTTTTTTTTGGTTCAAGACAACTTAACCCAGATTATTTATGATTATATTTCAATATTTGATATGAGGTGTTAATTTTAAAACCTGAGTTAGATTAATAATTTGTTTGGCAAAAATGCTTGTTAATTGCTCAAAAATGCGAAGAAGAAAATCCCTTTAACCTGGATTATTCACAGTCATATTAAAATAGATTAGACGTGATATTTTTTAATTAACTTTTTTGTCAATAGAAAAGAATCCTTCTTCTTTGTCGTTTTTTTGCACCATTTTTTAGCACGACAATGATCTTTTTTAGTGTTTTTTTAACGACAGAACGTAACTATCCCAAGGTTGTTCATTTCACAAATAAGCAACCGTTACTGAGTAATAATTTCCCGAAATAAACCCTTGTAAACAAAAGATTTAGATAGCTGGTAATAGATTCGTCTTTTGGTAATTTTTATCGTTGCTCCTACCTTGAGAAGATAGGTTCTAATCGAACTGATTAACCATTTTTTTGCTACTTCAAATCTTGTTTTCTTTATCTTCTGTTTCAGTAATAAAAACATTTCATAGGCAAGACTATTTATTATAAGTCGAAAAAAATTAGCAAAAAAAAAACTATGATTTGACAAACGATCAGAAAAACACATATTTTTAACTTTTTTAATTCTATTTTCACTTGAATCACCTCTTTTAACATAAAAGTCAAAGTAAATTTCTCCAGCATTCTTTTGAGGAATATTAATAGAAAAATGCCTTATGTTCATACCTAATCCAGTACTCTCAACTTTAGAATAGCACTGTTGAGGCTTATGCTAACTCTTAGCTTTGTACCTGAAACTGATAAAATGTTGGTGCTTCTCTCCCTGATCTAAATACATTTTTTTTTACAGCATTTTTTGACCGAGATACCTTTCTTTTTAAAACTTCATTGCTCGCTATGCCTGTCACATATAGTAAATCAAAATCATCTACTAATTGGTAAAAAGCAGCGCAACCAAAGCCGCTATCACTTCTAATAATTATTTCCATCTCTGGGTATCTCTCACGTATTTTCATAATTATTCGCTTTAAAATACTCACATACCATTTATTAGAATGACTGTTTCCTCGACGGAATACAGGAAGAATAATCTGTCTTGGTGTCTCCATCATGAAAAAATAGTTCATTGTACATGAATTTACCATAATAACCGTTAAACATTGACAATTGTTGACTGCCATGAGTTGGATCATCGGTTGAATCTACGTCAATAACTATTCTCTTGCGGCCAGATAAACTTAAAACATATTTGTATAACCACGCATAACAAAACTTAAAGACAGCCTGTTTATCCAAGCTATTCTCAAATCTTGATATAGTGGGTTGAGAGGCCAAATTACCTTGAAGAACATCTTTGAATAAAGGATCATTCTGTAAATGATTCACATCATTGGCGTCTTAATAGCCTAACATGATCATATAAACCCTTTGCTTTAACTGATGCCCTCTGCTATAAGTAATAAATCTAGAGTCTCGAGTATCAAGCAAAAACTTACTGTAATAATGAATCAATCTATGATCTGGTTCTAGTTTTTCAAGTATGATTAAAGATCCATCAGAACTAATTTCTGATGATGAAAAAGTTAACTCAACAGAAGTTTCCCCTCTATAAAATAATGTGTTTTTATTCCTCATTTTTGGGCTATATCTAAAGTGGTGAATTTTTTATTAAAACCTTTTAAAATTAACACTTTATGCCTAATATTAACAATATATCTATGAATAATCCAGGTTAAATCGTTTATTTTCGAGCAAATATATCTCGATCTGATTTTTTTTACTCAAACCGCTATTATTTACTACCATGTTAGTATAAGTGTAAAGTTTTAGTAATTTTGTTACCGTAAGTTAGTTATATGATAATATTTTTAGATCAGATGACAAAGAAGCTGGTGTTTTACTTTGGGTTTATATTTTTCTCATTTTTGAGTATAGATTCTGTTTCTAATAATTTTCCTGATAGGTTGAGTTATCAGTTAGTGATTAGGAAAGATGATAAATTATTAAAAGAATTTACAGTTAGTATTCGTATTTCTATATATTCTTTAAATGGAAAGATAGAAGATGTTGTATACTCTGAAGTTCATTGGAATGTTAAAACAGATAAGAATGGCTTAGCTACTCTAAAGATAGGAGAAGGTATTAGATCTCAAGGATTCTCAGGCTCAAAATTGTCTGATTTATCATGGTCTGAGTATTCATATTACATTAAATCAGAGATAGATCTGACTGGTAAAAATGATTATAGCAATGCTCTTATAAAAAAGAGTCAAATACTTAGTGTCCCTTATGCATTTTATTCTGCAAATAGCCCAAAAACAAATGTTATAGATAATTTGAGATCTAGAGTTGTATCAGCTGCTCTATCTGCTAGTCAAGGGAGGGTTTTAGAAGAGAAAAAATTAGACAAAATAAATATTGCTGATAATTTTCATGGAGGGATTGGTAAAGTTTTATCAGCTAATAAGGGGAAAGAACTTTATGAAAGGGTAAATAAATATGAGAAAGATTTTTCTGAAAGGTTAACTATTCATGATGAACAAATATCTCAACAAAAGGAAGATTTAATTAGTCAAAAGGGGAATATAGCCCAACAGAAGAAAGAGCTAGAAAGCAAAATGGCTGAGCAGGGTAAAGTTCTAGAAAGTCAGAAAAGGGAACAAGATAAAGCTATTTTTGAAATTGAAGAATTAAAAAAATCAAAATTAGAAGTCATAGATGACCTGAGTACTTCGAGTCATGATGCTAAAAAAGTTTTATCAGCGCATCAAGGGTATAAACTCAAGAAATTGATAGACGCAAAGGCAGAAAGAGGTCCTATAGGATTAACGGGTCTAGCAGGAAAACAAGGTGATCCAGGTCCAGCAGGTGAAGCAGGTCCTAAAGGAGACAAAGGAGACACAGGGGCAACAGGACCAAGAGGAGACACTGGTACTCAAGGTAATACAGGTCCTCAAGGGCTAAAAGGTGAAGATGGAGCACCAGGTAGAGATGGAGTAGCAGGGGAAACCGGCCCGGTAGGACCCCCAGGCGCTACAGGGGCAGTCGGTCCAGCTGGAGCAAGAGGCCCAGAAGGACCTGCAGGTAAAGATGGAGCAGATGGCAATCAAGGCCCAGAAGGACCAGCAGGAACACCTGGAGCTAAAGGAGAGCAAGGGGAAAAAGGAGACAGAGGAGAACAAGGACCAGCGGGTCCAACAGGAGAAAGAGGGCTTCAAGGTGAAACAGGTCCAGCAGGTCCAAGAGGAGACACTGGTGCTCAAGGTGTCAGAGGCGAAGATGGCAAACCAGGAGTCCAAGGCCCTGCTGGTAGAGATGGAGCAGATGGAGCAGCGGGTAAAGAAGGAAAACAAGGCCCTCCAGGGCCAACAGGGCTTCGGGGTGAAACAGGTCCAGCAGGAGAAAAAGGTGAAGCAGGGCCAGATGGCAAACAAGGTGACCCAGGACCAAAAGGAGACAGAGGAGAGCAAGGTCCAATAGGACCAGCAGGAACAGCAGGTCCTCAAGGTATTCAGGGTGATGTTGGCCCAATGGGACCAGCAGGTCCAGCAGGAGAAACAGGACCACAAGGTATAGCAGGTGACAGAGGTGAGCAAGGTATTCAAGGAGCAACAGGAAATCAAGGGCCAGCAGGAACGCCTGGAGTTAAAGGAGAGCAAGGGGAAAAAGGAGAAAGAGGAGAACAAGGACCAGCGGGTCCAACAGGAGAAAGAGGCGAGCGAGGCGAAACAGGTCCAAGAGGAGACACTGGTGCTCAAGGTGTCAGAGGCGAAGATGGCAAACCAGGAGTCCAAGGACCTGCTGGTAGAGATGGAGCAGATGGAGCAGCGGGTAAAGAAGGAAACAAGGCCCTCCAGGGCCAACAGGGCTTCGGGGTGAAACAGGTCCAGCAGGAGAAAAAGGTGAAGCAGGGCCAGATGGCAAACAAGGTGACCCAGGACCAAAAGGAGACAGAGGAGAGCAAGGTCCAATAGGACCAGCAGGACCAGCAGGTCCTCAAGGTATTCAGGGTGATGTTGGCCCAATGGGACCAGAAGGTCCTGCTGGTAGAGATGGAGCAGATGGAGCAGCAGGTAAAGATGGAGCAAGAGGCCCAGAAGGACCAGCAGGAACGCCTGGAGCTAAAGGAGAGCAAGGGAAAAAAGGTGACACAGGAGCCCCAGGGCCAGTAGGTCCTCAAGGTACCCCAGGTAAAGATGGTGTAGATGGCAAGCCAGGTCTAGCAGGTGATAAGGGAGATCCAGGACCAGCAGGTCCTACTGGTAAAGCTGGCATTAACGGGAAAGACGGCATCCAAGGTCTTCAAGGACCAACAGGACCCCCTGGAGCTAAAGGAGACCAAGGTGAAAGAGGAGCAGAAGGACCCGTCGGGCCTGCAGGTAAAGATGGTGTAAATGGGAAAAAAGGTGAAAGGGGGCCAGCAGGACCACAGGGTAAACGAGGCTTAACAGGGCCAGCAGGTGTAGCAGGGCCTAAAGGTGAAAAGGGAAAGCAAGGTCCTGCTGGTAAAAATGGCGCTCCAGGTCCTCCAGGGCCAGTGAAAATTATAGATGAGTTAACTTCTGCTGACAAGGCAAGTGCCTTATCAGCTAATCAAGGTAAGATTTTGGATCAAAAAATAAAAGAAGCACATACGCTTATAAAAACAGAGACTCACAGTAATATTATAACTAAGTGGTCTGGTGGAGGCAGTAATGGAACCACTGCAGGCAATGGAGATTATAATGTTTTTTTAGGTATAGGATCTGGTCACGCAATAACTAGAGGAGTAAGCAACACAGCTGTTGGTTATGAATCCCTAAAAAATATCACCTCTGGAAGCTATAACACTTCTGTTGGCTCATTGTCTCTTGAAAGTAATACTACTGGCACTAATAATACTTCTGTTGGTACTAATTCTCTCAAATGGAATACTACTGGAGAAAATAATATTTCAGTTGGCTATAATTCTCTCACAACAAATTCTACCGGAAAGAATAATACTTCTGTTGGTACTAATTCTCTCAAATGGAATACTACTGGAGAAAATAATATTTCAGTTGGCTATAATTCTCTATTTTTTAATACTTCTGGCGTTAATAATACCTCAGTTGGCACGTATTCTCTCACAACAAATTCTACTGGAAAGAATAATACTTCTGTTGGCACTAATTCTCTCAAATGGAATAATACTGGCGTTGATAATACTTCTGTTGGCTCAAATTCTCTAAGCAATAATAATACAGGTAATAAAAATATAGCTATAGGAAGTAATGCTGGCAGCGAATTTAATAATACTGGTTCAACAAGGACTCTCAATAAATCAAACAATTCTATTTTCATAGGGTATAATACCAAAGCGTTACTAGATAATAGTATTAACGAGATAGTTATAGGGACTAACGCGGTAGGGCGTGGAAATAATACTGTAACTATTGGAAATACAAGCACTACTAATATTTATTTAGAAGGCGATGTTCGTACAGAAGGATATTTTTATGCAAAAGGTACGCAAATCACTTCTGACAAACGTCTCAAGAACATAATAAGCATATCAGATAAAAAAGAAGATTTAAAGAAACTTTTAGATATAAAGATCACAGATTATACTATGAGAGATAGCATTAAAAATAGTGGCAGATTTTTTAAAAAAATAATAGCTCAACAAATAGAAACTATTATTCCAGATCTTGTACAAAAGAGTAATGGTGTAATTCCTAACGTCTACGAATCATCTAAATCAATAGATAATACAAATAATACTACATCAATTACTACAAAAAAAACACATGGTTTTTCTAAGGGAGACATGGTAAAATTAGTTTTGGATGATGACCGAGAGAGTTTTGTTAAAGTTAAAGAGATAAGAAATGCTAATACTTTTGTGGTAGAATTAGGAGATGAGGTGTCTCCAAATAAAATATTTGTATATGGTAAGGAGGTAGACGATTTACGATCAGTAGATTACGATGGTCTTACTACATTAAACATTTCAGCTACCCAAGCTATTTATGAAGAGCTTGTTTCTACTAAGAAAAAACTTTCTGCTACTGAGCAGAAGCTTTCTACTAATGAAAGAAAACTTTCTGTTGCTGAGCAAAAGCTTTCTACTAATGAAAAAGAACTTTCTGTTACTAAAGAAAAGCTTATACTGATGAAAAAGAATTTTCTCTTACTAAAGAGAAGCTATTCTAATACTGAAAATAAATTAGATATTTTAGTTAAGGTATTAAGTAAATCAGATGTCCTTAATAAGGAAGATATAAAAGTTTTGACAAAGTAAGTTCAAGATAAACTAAGATCCTAGGCTCGATGTATAGAACTACTACGTTAGCACATTAAAAAGAAAAAGTGTTATCTCTACTAGCTATGTATCTATAACAATTTGTATTAGTATAAAACTATGAGTAGAAGGATTTATTTTGGCTTTATATTTTTTTTCATTTTTAAGTATAGATTCTGTTTCTAATAATTTTCCTGGTAAGTTGAGTTATCATTTAGTGATTAGGAAGGATGATAAATTATTAAAGGAATTTACAATTAGTATTTGTATTTCTATATATTTTTTAAATAGAAAGATAGAAGATGTTGTATACTCTGAAGTTCATTTGAGTGTTAAACAGCTAAGAATGGCTTAGCTACTCTAAAGGTAGGAGAAGGTATTAGGTCTCAAGGATTTTCAGGTTCAAAATTGTCTGATTTATCATGGTCAAAAAACTCTTATTAACCTGAGTTCGAATAATAATCACTTAGGATAATTAAATAAAAACAATGGTTTTAGATTAATTTAACGCTCTAAAATTCAACGTTTTAATTCTAAAAAAAACAGGCATGATAACTTGCTCGAAAATCACAGAAATATTTTGTTTAGTTGATGAATTCTGTAAAAAATATTCTCAAGTTATTGATAAAGCACTTTTGGGGAATAAATCAAAACGCCCATTTTCAACACAGCAGCTGAGAAATTTCAAGCATTTTTATTTGAATTTTTCACAAAAACACATGATTAAAGAATTCCCTAAAACCTTATCATACAACAGATTTGTGGGATTAATGCAACAAAATTTATTACCTCTTACCTTGTTGTTAAAGACATTCTGTTTAGGAAAATGTACCAGAATTTCATTTGTATATTCCACTCCGATTCGTGTTTGTAACAATAAAAGAATAAGTAGAAATAAGGTATTTAAATACTCAGAAAGAGATCAATCATAGAAACCATCAATGATCAGCTTAAAAATATTTGTCAGATAGAACATTCTAGACATAGAAGTTTTGCTAATTTTCTAACCAATATTATTTCTGGACTTATCGCTCTTACAGCTTTTCGCCTAAAAAACCCTCTGTCAAATACCCAATCGTCGGTAATGCCTGTCTTAATTTGGTTTATTAATTAAATTCAGGTTTTAACTTAAAAAATATATATAGTCAGACTTATATTGTGAAAATATTTTTTAGTGTTTTAAAAATTAAAAATATATTTGTCCGTTTATGTTTTTCTGACTTTTTGCGGAAAAAAGTGTGTTTTTTCTCAAAAAAAAAATCAACTATCTTAATTTTGTTATGTCAAAAGTTTCCTACTACACAAAAAAGGGATTGGAAGAATTAAAAAAAGAGTTACACAGGTTAAAGAGTGTAGAGCGTCTTAAAATATCCAATCAAATATCAGAGGCGAGGGACAAGGGTGATCTCTCAGAAAACGCTGAATACGACGCGAGCAAAGAAGCACAAGGCTTGTTGGAGTTAAGAATATCTAAACTAGAACAGACTCTTTCGGAAGCTAGATTAATAGATGAATCCCAATTAGATAATTCTAAAGTATTGATACTTTCTAAAGTAAAAGTAAAAAATACAAATACCGATGCAGTGATGGACTACGTTTTAGTTACCGAAGGCGAAGCAGATATATCTTTAGGAAAGATATCTATAAGCTCTCCAATAGGCAAGAGCCTTCTTGGGAAACAAGTCGGAGATAAGGTAGATATAACAGTCCCAAATGGAATTATTACTCTTGAAATTATTCAAATAGATAGATAAATAAAATCAGTTTTCTTGTTTAGAAAAACCATCTGTAAGGGCACTATAGCGTAAAGTGTGTAAAGTTTACATTTAGGATATAAAAAAACCTAGATATTTTTTTTAAAAACCAATTAAAACTCTATACAGAAAAGGAAAAAAGAAGATTTTTTAAAAGATGAATTTTTAAAACATTTTAGACATATCTCTACCCTAAGCAATTATTAATTGAACTCAGGTTTTTTTTAATTTATTTTTGGAAATAGAGTCAAATTATGACTAACAAAAAACATGCAATTTTTTGTTTAGGCATTTTAAGGGGTAGCCCGTGTTGGATAGGATGATTAATATTGCTCAGTAAGATTCTTCTTCACTTGGAAAAACATCTTCTTTTACCTCTGTTACATAAGTTGATATTGTATTGCTCATCTCTTTCATACAGAGACAGGTATTTTTTTTAAAAATCTTGGATTGAATTTATTGTTTATTCCTAACATATCGTGGATTACCAAAATCCTGGCCATCTACGTGTTTGCCTGTTCCTATGCCTATTACAGGAATACTGATTTGCTCGGCTACTCTTTTTTGCCAGTTCCGATGGAATTTTTTCTAAAACTATTGCAAAACATCCAACTTTCTAGAGTTCTTTTGCATCTTCTATGAGCTGTTTGGCTTCCTCTAATTCTTTTTCCCTCACCTTTATATGTTCCTAATTTATATATAGATTGGGGAGTTAAACCTAGGTGTCCCATCACAGGAATCCCTGCGTTTACTATTCTATTGACAGATTCTAAAATGTCTTTGCTTCCTTCTAACTAATTTTATGGAATGTGCCCTGTCTCTTTCATAATTCTTATAGCTAAGGGCTTCTTGGGGATTTCCTTGATAAGATCCCAAAGGTAAATCCCCATCATTAAGGCTCTTTTACAGGCTCTCACCACAGAGCAAGCGTGATATATCATCTGATCTAGTGTAATAGGTAATGTAGTTTCGCCCAGCCATCACATTTTTTGAGAGGATAACCCTCTTTCCCTGAAGGAATTGTTATACATCTTGCCAGATATCAATATAGATAAGTACTGATCTGACGCTGTGATATTTAAAAACAGACAGGTCCCCGTCGTAGCAGCAAAAAGAGATGGAGTATTTTTAATTCTTCTTAAAATAGCATTAGTTATGGCATCCAATGCTCCTATGCTCTCCATCATTCCTCCAAATGATATAACCATTATTATTAACCATACTGCATTTAACACCCCCTTTCATTCCGCTAGTTGAAAGTAATCCGTTTAATAATTCATTATTAAATGCACTATCTAAAGCCTCTATAAAGTCTTCTGTATTTGCAGGCACGTAATAATCGCCATAACAATATCCGATTACCAAAAATAATACAATAGTAATTGCAATAGAGGGAACAGATGTATACATCATATATCTTATATGAGAAAATAGGTCTGTTTTAGTTACGACAGAAGCTAAATTTATAGTCTCTGGGAGGCGTCTTATCGCCAAAATAAGCTCCAGATATTACAGCTCCAGCGGTCATTTCTTCTGGGAAAATTAAGACTTTCCCTATTCCCAACATAGTCAACCCAATAGTGGAAATAGTAGTCCATGAGCTCCAACTCCCTACGAATACCGACACCAATGAACACATAATGACAGAGGTGACTAGAAACAATTGGGTGTTTATAATCCTTAGACTGTAATAAATCATAGTAGGAACTATTCCACTTATCATCCAAGTTGCAGAAAGAGAATCTATGATAAATAAAATTATGATGGTACTAGAGACAGAGGATATACTTTTTTCTATATCTGAAATTATCTTATCCAAACTTATCTCATGTCTGAATCCTATAGCTACCCTTACAGCTGTAGCCATGAGTAGTGAAAGTTGACTTGCCCCTCAAGAGATATCACCCTTGTAAGCTACGATATTGTAAAATAAAGAACCTATAAGTACTATTTAAAGGAATAAATGCTTCTAATTAAGTTGCATCTTTTATGATTATTCATCAGCTTTTACAATGAAATATAAGGATTTGAAACAGGGGAACTGAGGTATTAATATTTATACAACACTACAGAGCAGAGGAGAAACTCAAAAAATAATGTCAAATCACCTTGGAGATATATTTTTTTTACTTTTGTCGTTTTTCAGTATTTAAAGATTACTTCAACCTGTATTTTAATGGATTTAACAGCCCTTAATGCTATCTCCCCTATAGATGGTCGCTATGGATTAAAGACCCAAAAACTAAGAAAATATTTTTCCGAAGAAGCTCTAATAAAATATAGAGTGTATGTGGAAATAGAATATTTCATAGCTCTAACGGAGATACCTCTGCCTCAATTGAAGAGTTTTCCAAATGAAAAGACAGGCGATATAAGATCTATTTTGGATTCATTTTCTATTAAAGATTCAAAAAGGATAAAAGAGATAGAAGAGATTACTAATCACGATGTTAAAGCTGTAGAATATTTCTTAAAGGAAAAGTTCGATTTTTTAGGTCTGTCAGATTACAAGGAGTTTATACATTTTGGATTGACTTCTCAGGATATAAATAATACAGCTATTCCATTATCTATAAAGCGGGCTACAGAAGATGTGTACCTACCTCTTTTGAATGATTTGATAGAAACATTAAAAAAAATAAGTGTGGACTGGAAAAACGTTCCAATGTTAGCTCACACACATGGCCAACCAGCATCTCCTACTGTATTAGGTAAAGAGGTTTCGGTTTTTTACGTTCGTTTAGAAGAACAGTTAAAGTTATTAAGGCACATTCCCTATGCAGCTAAATTTGGTGGAGCTACTGGCAATATGAATGCTCATAGAGTAGCCTATCCAAATTACAACTGGGATAACTTTGCAGATGCCTTTATAAGCCAAACTCTAGGCTTGCACAGGTCTAAGCCGACTACTCAAATAGAACATTACGATCATCTAGCTGCCTTATTGGATAATTTAAAACGAATAAACAATATAATAATAGATTTAAACAGAGATATATGGACTTATATATCTATGGGTTATTTCGATCAAAAGGTCATTAAAAACGAAGTCGGTTCTTCTGCAATGCCTCATAAGATAAATCCTATTGACTTTGAAAATTCAGAAGGCAATTTAGGGATAGCAAATGCTATATTCGAACACTTATCAGCCAAATTGCCAATATCTAGATTGCAGAGAGATCTGACTGACTCTACTGTTCTTAGAAATGTGGGGGTCCCTTTTGCTCATACTATAATATCCATTTTATCTTCTATTAAAGGGTTAAACAAATTATTGTTAAACGAAAATAAAATACTTCTAGATTTAGAAAATAATTGGATGGTAATTACCGAAGCTATTCAAACTATTTTACGCAGAGAGAGATATCCTAATCCCTATGAAGAACTCAAAAAAATTAGTAGAGGACAAATTATAAGTAAAGAGAGTATAAATTCGTTCATAGAGAATTTAGATGTTTCAGATAAAGTAAAGGAGGAGCTAAAAAACATAAGTCCTATCAATTACACTGGCATCTATTAGAAATGATGTCTTTCAAAGACTAATAGTATAGAACTTGATTATTATTCTTTTGTTAAAGTTTTGATGTCTTTTTCGCTGAGAATATTTGTATTACTTAGTGCCTTTATTAGAATATCTAACTTCTTTTGAGAATTAGAAAGTTTTTCCTCAGTAGCGGAAAGTTTTTCCTCAGTAGCGGAAAGTTTTTCCTCAGTAGCGGAAAGTTTTTCCTTAGTAGAAAGAAACTCTTCATAAATAGCTTGAGTAGCTGAAATATTTAAAGTGGTAAGTCCATCGTAATCTACTGATCGCATGTCGTCTACTTCTTTACCATAAATAAAAACCTTATTTTCAGAATCTAAAACCTCTTCTGTTAAAAACGTATTAGAATCTATAACTCTCTTTACTTTTACAGATCTTTCTCCATCATTTTCTATAATGACCTTAACAAGATTTCCAACAGAAAAATTGTGAACCTTGTTTGTCGTGATAGTACTTCCTTCATTAGAAACGCTCATTGATTTAGCCAATTCATATACATTAGGGATAATACCTCTATTTATATTTATGACCTCTGGAACTATACTTTCTACCTGCTGAGCTATTACTTTTTTAAATGGTCTAACTCCATTTTCTATACTGTCTATCATAGTATAATCTGTGATCTCTATATCCAAGAGTTTCTTTAAATCTTCTCTTCTATCTGAGATACCCTTTATACTCTTGATACGTTTATCCGATACAGCTAAAAACTTTTGCTCTGTTGCAATACATTTCTTTGCATACAGAGAAACATCATAGTTTAAATTTTTATCGATATTATCATAGTTCAAATAATAACTAGCTATATTATAAAAATATACAGCTTTTAGAGCCTCTTGAAGAAATCCATCTAGATAAACTTGACCTTTTAAATAAGTTTTAGTAGTATTATTATTACCAATGGTTACAGTATTGTCTCCTTCTCCTTCCGCTTCAGTCCCTATAACTATCTCATTTATGCTGGGATTCTGTTTCGCTTTAGCACTATATCCTATGAAGATAGAATTATTTGATTCTATAGAATCTGAACTATTTTTAAATCCAGCATAAGATCCTATAGCTACATTTTTATTTCCTTTAAGTATATTATTTAAAGAATGTGACCCTACCGAAACATTATAGGAGCCAATAGTATTTTTTTCGAGAGAACCAGTGCCAACTGAAACATTAAAATTACCATCATTATTTTTAAGAGACGATGCGCCAACCGAAACATTATTGTAGCCAATAGTATTTTTTTCGAGAGAACTATCGCCAACTGAAACATTATGGGTGCCAGTAGTATTTTTTCCGAGAGAACTATCGCCAACTGAAACATTTTGTGTGCCAGTGGTATTCTCTCTGAGAGAATACTTGCCAACAGAAATATTATAGGAGCCAGTAGTATTTTTTTCGAGAGAACTATCGCCAACTGAAACATTTTGTTTGCCACTAGTATTATTTTTTAGAGAACTATTGCCAACTGAAGTATTATTATTGCCAGTAGTATTACTTTTAAGAGACAATGAGCCAACAGAAGTGTTATAGCTTCCAGAGGTGATATTTTTTAGGGATTCATAACCAACAGCTGTGTTGCTTGCTCCTCTAGTTATTGTGTTACCAGATCCTATGCTTAAAAAAACATTATTACTACCACTGCCTCCACTGGTTCCATTACCGTCTTTACCAGACCATTTAGTTATAATATTAGTTTCTCCCTCCGGTCTTATAAGCGTATGTGCTTTTTTTATTTTTTCATCTAGGATTTTCCCCTGATTAGCTGATAAGGCACTTGCATTTTCATTAGAATCTAAATTATCTATAATTTTGACTGGCCCTGGAATACCTTGTTTTCCTTGTGGCCCTGGAGGCCCTGGAGGCCCTGTTTCGCCAGGGTTACCTGGTTCACCTTTGTCACCTGGTTTGCCAGGAGGTCCTTGTTCTCCTTTTGGCCCTTCCGGGCCTATTTGACCAGGTATACCAGGTATACCTGCCTCACCTTGCTCTCCTCTAGGGCCTGTTAGACCTTGTGGACCTGGTAAACCTGGTTCGCCATTCTTGCCATCTACACCATCTTTACCTGGGGTACCTTTAGGACCTACTGGCCCTGTTGGTCCTGCTGCTCCTGCAGCACCATCTTTACCTGGAGGCCCGACGGGCCCTTCTGCTCCTCTTTCACCTTGAAGCCCTCTTTCTCCTACTGGGCCTTTTGGACCTGCTGGACCTGCCGCACCTGTCGCACCTTGTGGCCCTACTGGTCCTGGATCTCCTTTAGGACCTGCCGCACCTGTCACACCTGCTGGACCTTGTGGCCCTGCTGGTCCTGGATCTCCCTTATCACCTGCTAGACCAGGCTTGCCATCTACACCATCTTTACCAGCAGGACCTTCGGAACCCGCTGGACCTACTGGCCCTTGTGGTCCTACTTTCCCTTCTGGCCCTGGGGCTCCTGTTACCCCTTGAGGGCCTTGTGATCCTGTTGGACCTACTGGGCCTATTTGACCATTTTCTCCTTTTTCACCTGCAGGACCTTGAATACCTTGTTTTCCTGCTGGCCCTTTTTGACCTTGAAGCCCTATTGGTCCTATAGGACCTTCTTTCCCTGGAGCGCCATCAGCACCTTTTTCACCTGCTGGACCTTGTTGCCCAGGGACTCCTTGTGGGCCTGTATCACCTTTTGCACCTGGAGGGCCTTGGATACCTGTTGGACCTATTGGTCCTTGAGCGCCATCAGCACCTGGAGGGCCTGCTGGGCCTTGTTCTCCTTTAGGGCCTGTTAGACCTTGTAGACCTGGTTCACCATCCTTGCCATCTTTACCTGGGTTACCTTGAGCCCCTGCTGGCCCTGGAGGGCCTGTTGCTCCTTGGTCACCTTGACGCCCTGTAAGTCCTGGATCCCCCTTATCACCTTTTGGCCCTTGAGGGCCTTGTTTTCCTTCTGCCCCTGGGTTACCTGGAGGACCTTGTGGTCCCGCTGGACCTGTTGCTCCGTCTATCCCGTTTGTTCCTGCTTCGCCTTTTTCACCCCTAGGTCCTTCTGGTCCTGCTTTCCCTGTAGCGCCATCAGCACCTTTTGCGCCTGCTGGACCTTGAGGTCCTGTTAGACCAGTATCTCCCTTTAGCCCTTGTTCTCCTTGGTCACCTTTTTGACCATCTTTTCCTTTTAGCCCTACTGCTCCTGTTTCACCTCGTTCTCCTCTATCACCTGCTGGACCTCTGTCTCCTTTTTCCCCTCGAGGCCCTTGATCTCCTTGCGCTCCTGTTTCACCCTTTGCTCCTGCTGGTCCTATTGGACCTTGCTCTCCTTTAGCACCAGGAATGCCTTGGTTACCTTGAGGACCTGCTGCACCTGCTGCACCATCTTTACCAGCAGCACCTGCTGGCCCTACTGCCCCTGTGTTTCCTGTGTCTCCTTTTTCCCCTCGAGGACCTGCCGCACCTGTCGCACCTGCTGGACCTGTAGCGCCTGGGGGGCCCGCCGGGCCGGTTTCCCCTCCTACTCCATCTCTACCTGGTGCTCCATCTTCACCTTTTAGCCCTTGAGGACCTGTATTACCTTGAGCACCAGTGTCTCCTCTTGGTCCTGCTGGTCCCTTTTCTCCTGCAGGGCCTGGATTACCATCTTTACCAGGCTCGCCCTGTTTTCCTTCTGCCCCTGGGGCTCCTCTTTCACCTCTTTCACCTGTTTCACCTCTTTCACCTTGGGGACCTCTTTCTGCCTTTATGTCTATCATCTGCTTAAGCAGATATCCTTGATGCGCTGATAAAACTTTACCAACCCCTCCATCTAAATTATCAGCAATATCTATTTTGTCTAATTTTTTCTCTTCTAAAACCCTTCCTTGACTAGCAGATAGAGCAGCTGATACAACTCTAGATCTCAAATTATCTATAACATTTGTTTTTGGGCTATTTGCAGAATAAAATGCATAAGGGACACTAAGCATTTGACTCTTTTTTATAAGAGCATTGCTATAATCATTTTTACCAGTCAGATCTATCTCTGATTTAATATAATATGAATACTCAGACCATGACAAATCAGACAATTTTGAATCTGAAAATCCTTCAGATCTAATACCTTCTCCTATATTTAGAGTAGCTAAGCCATTCTTAGCTGTTTTAACATTCCAATGAACTTCAGAGTATACAACATCTTCTATCTTTCCATTTAAAAAATATATAGAAATACGAATACTAACTGTAGATTCTTTTAACAATTTATCATCTTTCCTAATCACTAACTGATAACTCAACTTATCAGGAAAATTTTTAGAAATAGAATCTATACTTAGAAATGAAAAAAGTATAAATCCAAAGTAAAACACCAGTCTTCTTTTCATATGATCTAAAAATATTGGCATATATATTAGCTAAAGCAACAAAATTAGATTTTTTTTTACATTTATACTAACGCGGCAGTAAATAATAGCGGTTTGAGTAAAAAAAAATCAGATCGAGATATATTTGCTCGAAAATAAACGATTTAACCTGGATTATTCATAGTTACCTTTCAACATTGGGTATAAAGTGTTAATTTTAAAAGGTTTTAATCAAAAAATCACCACTTTAGATATAGCCCAAAAATGAGGAATAAAAACACATTATTTTATAGAGGGAGAAAATCTGTTGAGTTAACTTTTTCATCATCAGAAATTAGCTCTGATGGATCCTTAATCATGCTTGAAAAACTAGAACGAGATCATAAGTTGATTGATTATTACAGTAAACTTTTGCCTGATGCCCGAGACTCTAGATTTGTTACTTATACCAGAAAGCAACAGTTAAAACAAAGGGTTTATATGATAATGTTAGGCTATCAAGACGCCAATGATGTTAATCATTTACAGAAAGATCCTTTATTAAAAGATGTTCTTCAAGGTGATTTGGCCTCTCAACCCACTATATCAAGATTTGAGAATAGCTTGGATAAACAGGCTGTTTTTAAGTTTTGTAATCCATGATTATACAAATATGTTTCAAATTTATCTGGTCGCAAGAGAATAGTTATTGATGTAGATTCAACCGATGATCCAACTCATGGCAGTCAACAATTGTCAATGTTTAACGGTTATTATGGTAAATTCATGTACAATGAACTATTTTTTTCATGATGGAGACACCAAGACAGATTATTCTTCCTGTATTCCGTCGAGGAAACAGTCATTCTAATAAATGGTATGTGAGTATTTTAAAGCGAATAATTATCAAAATACGTGAGAGATACCCAGAGATGGAAATAATTATTAGAAGTGATAGCGGCTTTAGTTGCGCTCCTTTTTACCAATTAGTAGATGATTTTGATTTACTATATATGACAGGCATAGTGAGTAATGAAGTTTTAAAAAGAAAGGTATTTCGGTCAAAAAATGTTGTAAAAAAAATGTATCTACATCATGGAGAAAAGCACCAACATTTTATGAATTTCATTTACAAAGCCAAGAGTTGGCACAAGCCTCAACAGTGCTATTCTAAAGTTGAGAGTACAGGATTAGGTATGAACATAAGGCATTTTTCTAGTGATCTTCCCCAAAAGGATGCTAGAGAAATTTACTTTGACTTTTATGTTAAAAGAGGTGATTCAAGTGAAAATAGAATAAAAGAAGTTAAAAATATGTGTTTTTCTGATCGTTTGTCAAATCATAGTTTTCTTGCTAATTTTTTTCGACTTATGATGAGTAGTCTTGCCTATGAAATGTTTTTATTACTGAAACAGAAGATAAAGAAAACAAGATTTGAAGTAGCAAAAAAATGGTTAATCAGTTCAATTAGAACTTATCTTTTGAAGGTAGGAGCAACGATTAAAATTACCAAAAGGCGAATCTATCACCAGTTATCTAAATCTTTTGTTTACAAGGTTTATTTCGGGAAATTATTACCCAGTAGCGGTTGTTTATTTGTGAAATGAATAACCTTGGGATAGTTGCGTTCTGTCGTTAAAAAACCACGTAAAAACACTAAAAAAGATCATTGTCGTGTTAAAAAATGGTGCAAAAAAAACTACAAAGAAGACGAGTTTTGTTTGATTAGTAAAAAAGTTAATGAAAAAAATATCAGGTTTAATCTATTTTAATATGACTGTGAATAATCCAGGTTAATTATTGGAACTTTTAAGTTTAAAAGAAAACATAAAAAGTTAGGTTCAAGACAACTTAAAGTAAATTTGCATACGTGTAAACCCTTATATTATCTATGAAAGATGAATGTATAATTCGTTTGAGAATTTCTGAGGCAAAATTTAGGTCTATTTTACAGTTATTTTGCCTGGATATCGAAACGAAAAAAAGTTAGTGAACTTACTAATGTAAGTTGTTATACTATCAACAAATTTTTTGACAAATTACGCTTGTCAATTGCTCAAAAATGCGAAGAAGAAAGTTTCTTTAATCAAGGGGAAATAGAATTAGATGAGAGTTACTTTGGAGCTAAACGAGCTAGAGGAAAAAAGATGACGCGAGGATCAGAATGAAAAGTTCCAGTGTTTGGTATGTTAAAGAAAGAGAGGGAAAAGTTTATACAAATTGTAAAAAACTGTTCATCATAAGTAATAATGCCTATTGTAGAGAGCAGAGCGAGTAAAGAAAGTACAATTTATACCGATGGGTTTAAGTCTTATGACGGCTTGGTAAACTTTGGTTATAAGGGGCATTATAGAGTAAAACATGGTGAAAATGAATTTGCAAAAGGACCAAATCACATTAATTAATTGATAATTTTTGGGAACTGTTTAAAGTCTGATTATTTAGGTTTATAGGAATTTATAAACACAAGTTTTTATTATCACCCAAAAAGAGTGTTAATAGAGATAATTACACTAACATAGTAGCGAAATGCTTTTTGTCAAACTAAAGCACCTCAAATCATTCTTTTAAAACTGATATTTATTACGTTCAAATTATGATAATATCACTTGAACAGGTTTAATCCAAAAAAATAAATGACAACTTAGATATATGTGGAAAATTCGAAAAAAAAGATATAGAAACCAAGACGTTTCTTTCTTGGATATCAGTAAGTGTTATGATATTTTTTAATAAGTCTTAACTAAAAAAACTAAATTTGCTCGCTTTGAGCAGCATTCTTAGGTTAAGAGTTAGTTTTGTTGTCCGAATTATTGATTGTATTTCGAATAAGGGGAGTTTTTTTTACAGCATAAAAAGGCTCTAATTTTTTGTGTCTAATCTTTTAGAAAATTCCTGAAGCTATACTTTGTTGAGCTCGATGTTTTTGTAAATGATTCTAATTTAATTTAGAAGGTGTCGGAACTAAGGTGCTCATGCAAAATATATGATGTTAAAATGAATTTGTTAACTGGGTTACGATAAGATTTAAAAGAAAACAATTACAATGAAGAAATATTTATTTATAGTTGCGTTTTGTTCTTGCTGCACTATTATCTGTTTAGGGCAACAGATACCTTTGTTTGGATCATACCAATACAATCAATTTGTATACAACCCTTCGCTATCGGGGATGACCTTCCCTACTATCAGTATAGCCCACAGGAATCAGTGGATAGGTATTACTGGAGCGCCCGAAACATCTTTAGTTTCATATGATGGAACCACTAATAGTAAGAGTATTGCCTATTCATTTTTTTTATATAGGGATCAGACAGGCGCTTTGTCTAGGTATTCTGGATATGCTAATTACGCCTTTAAGCTACAAGTATCTGAAGATGTTAAAGTGTCTTTGGGAGCGGCTGTTGGAATTATAAGTACAGATATAGATAGGTCGAGGTTGAGAATACTTGATGTTACTGATGTAAATAGAAGTGAAGATGTCCCAGATATAAGAGGTAAAACTAAGTTTGATTTTAACATAGGAATAAATATCGATGTGTATGGTCTTCAAATAGGGTTTTCAGTTCCGCAGTTGTTTAATACTAGTGTAGAGTACATTATCGATGGTAATACAGAACAAACAGCTGAATTAAATTTAACTAGGCATTACACTGCACATATGTATTACAGGGCAAAAATATCAGAGATAGAGAACTTTGGAAACATATACATAGAACCTTATGCATTTGTCAAGCACAATATATACGATCCTGTGCATTACGAAGGGTCACTTGTGTTAAATGTTGATAAATTGATGTGGTTAGGGGGAGGATACAGGGAACCTGGAAATCTTGCTATATTGTCTGGGATAAATATTTCTCAAGAAATTTCTATAGGGTATACCTTTGAAATGCCTATTGTCGGAAAAGCAGTGGATTCAGAATTAGGTAATTCACATCAGGTTACACTAGCTTATAAATTCTCAGATGCCCAACCTGAAATGTCTGAAGAAGAACAAATGGCTATACAAGAAGAAGAAGAGGAAAAACTCAAGGAGATAGATTCCATCATAATGAAAAGAGAATTAGAACTCTTAGCGAAGTTGGAAGCGAAAATAGGTTTAAATACTGATAGTATAGCCGAATTGAGAAATAGATTAGAAAATAGCAAATTACAGAATATAGCAGATTCAAATAATAACTCTGATAATACAAAATCAAAAAAGTCTAATGGTAAAGAAGCAAAAGGCAAACAGAAACGATCCACTGTTATATTGGAAGATAGAGAAAATGAATACGCTCCTAATGTAGATCCTAATGAACATGGTTATTACCTTATCGTAGGTGTTTTTAATATCAAGGAAAATGCTATTAGACTCAATGATATGTTAAAAGATAAGAATTTTAAAGTATCTTATTTCTACAGTAGAAGTTTAAAGCGGTATTACGTCTTCTTGAGGAAATATAAGGATAGAGAGAAAGCAGAAATGATGAGAAGCAATGGCCTTAATAATACATATCCAGGAGAATTATGGGTAAAAGAAATACTCGAATAAGGTTTCATAAAAATTGAAAATAAAGCATATAGCAGAAAAAATAGAACAAGAGTTAGCTCCCATAGATTATTCAGAGGATTTCGACAATGTGGGGCTATTGGTAGGAGATGAAAACAAAGAGATAGATAACGTACTAGTCACCTTAGATACCACCGAAGAAGTTATAGATGAAGCCATAGATAAGCGGTGTGGATTAATTATATCATTTCATCCTATAATATTTTCTGGAATTAAAAAATTAAACGGCTCTGATTATGTGCAAAGGATCGTAGTAAAGGCCATTAAGAATGACATAGCCATTTACAGTGTACATACTAATTTAGACAATTCTATTTTAGGAGTTAACCATAAAATATGTAAGGTTTTAGCAATAGAGAACACTCAAATATTACAGCCAAAAAATAGAGTGATAAAAAAGCTAGTAACTTATGTGCCTTTAGAGTATAAGCAGACTTTATTAGAGGGCTTATTCCAATCTGGAGCAGGCGGTATAGGCAATTACGAAAATTGCAGTTTTTCCCATGAGGGTAAGGGAACATTTAAAGGCAATAAAAATAGCAATCCTACTGTAGGGGAAAAAGGCCTTCAACACGTTGAAGCAGAAACTTGTGTGAGCGTTGTATTTCCCAAGCATATTGAAAATAAGATTTTAAAAACACTTTTTGAGCTTCATCCCTACGAAGAGGTGGCCTATGAAGTATTCACTCTTGATAATTACTATCAAAATATAGGAATGGGCATGATTGGAAACTTGAAATTTCCAATGCAAGAGAATCAGTTTTTAGATATGTTGAAAAAAAAATTAAATGTCCCATGTATAAGGCACAGCGACTTTTTGAATAGAAAAGTGCAGAAGATAGCCGTATTAGGCGGTTCTGGAAGTTTTGCAATATCAAGAGCTAAAAGCTTAAAAGCTGATGTTTTTATATCATCGGATATTAAGTATCACAATTTTTTTCAAGCAGAAAAGAACATTTTAATAGTGGATGTAGGTCACTATGAGAGTGAGCAATTTACCAAAGATTTAATAGTTGATTTTCTTAGACAGAATTTTTCTACCTTCGCGACCCATATTTCTATGGAGAGGACAAATCCTGTTAATTACTTTATTTAACCTATGACAAAGCAGATTACAGTAGAAGAAAAACTACGATTACTTTATGACTTGCAATTTATAGACAGTAAAATAGATTCTATAAAGAGTTTAAGAGGGGAGCTTCCCTTGGAGGTTAAAAACTTGGAAGATGATATAGCATGTTTTCAAACTAAAATAAAAAAATTACAGACTTCCATAGAAGAGATAGACTTAGATATTAGTCAAAAGAAGCAAGATATTGAAGCCCATAGATCTATGGTAAAAAAATATGAGCAACAACAAAAAGGCATACGAAATAATAGGGAATATGAGGCTCTCAACAAAGAGATAGAATTTGAATTTCTAGAGATAGAGCTGGCAGAAAAAAAAATAAAAAATAATATCTCAAATAAGGAAAAAGCCAAAGAAGATATCGATTTGATAACTGATCTTTTGGCTAAAAAAAATGAAGAGTTCGAGATAAGTAAAAAGGAGTTAAAAACCATTTTAAAAGAGACTGAAAAAGAGGAAAAAATCCTCAATGATAAATCAGAAGAGTTTAAAAAATTATTAGACGATCGTCTATTGACCTCTTATGAGAGAATACGCAGCAAGGTAAGAAATGGCTTAGCGGTTGTCTCTATTGAAAGAGATGCTATAGAAGGATCATTTTTCACTATTCCTCCACAGAGAAAAATAGAATTAGCCGCTAGAAAAAAGATGATAATAGATGAACACAGTGGCAGGATTTTAGTGGATCCAGAATTGGCTAGAGAAGAGACAGATAAGATGAATGAAATACTTTCATCTCTACAATAATTCTTAGAATATACAGTAATCTCAGTTGGCATCAGATTATCAGGTTGATATATAGAATTTTAGCGCCTTTATATCTTTGGTGGAAAATTCCTCTAATTTAGACAATTCTTCTACGTTTTGGAATTCTCTGTATTCCGCTCTAAATTGAATTATGGCTTTAGATTGTTCAAATCTTAGAATGGGCAATTTATTTAGTTGTTCCAAACTAGCTTTGTTTATGTTTATTTTTTCAATTTGTTCAAAATCAAAAGTGAATTTTTTCTCTATCAGTTCTATAACTGAATCTTTTAATCCATAAACTCTACTTAAAACATCTCTGTTGGCAAATCCTCCCAATTTGTCCCTAAATTTTATTATCCTCAACGAAAGGACATTTCCTATACCTTTTATCTCTTTAAGATCGTTTGCATTAGCCAGATTTATGTTCTTTTTTTTCTCCGTGTAAGGAGTTCTTTCTATTTTGATATAAGGCTTTAGTTTTTTGTATTTGTCTTTTGATATGACAAATATTTTTTTCAAGTCTTCTTTTGATTTGAATTCTTTTACTGTATTCTTGTATTTCAGGATTGCATCGGCTTGTCTATTGCTAAAACCGAGTTCTATCCATTCTTTTTTATTTATGGTATTTGGATTGAATTCTCTGTAACGTATCTCTCTTAGATTTTTCTTAGTTCTCCTCTTTGAAAACTTTGATTTTTTCTTTTTTACAAGTTCATCTTTTTTTTCTACATATATCATATCCTTTTCGTATTCCAATAACTGAGATAGATTTTTTTGAGTAAAAATAAAAGAATAGATATCATCTTCAAACAACAGGAAATACTGTATAGAAATTATGATAAGTATGAAAATGAATATTCCAGAACGCTGTCTTTTATTGAGATTGTTATTATATCTTCTCTTAAGATTATCATTCATTTTCCAAACATATGTTATCTATTTTATTTGGTTGTGTTTCTCAAAGGAGTTTTTTTAGCTAAAAATTAATTGAATTAGGAGCCTAATATTTTTTTTAACTGTAAAAATTTTTTTTTGTAAAATTGCGGCTTATTTAGAAGCTATCTAAATAGCAATATTTAGATTGTGATTTTTTATTTTTTTAAATATTATTAAGTTAATGAATTCGATTAATAAGTTATTACCTATTGTAATAGGTATTATATTTTTTCAAATTTCTCACGCACAGGAAATGAAAATTTCAGGAACTATAACATCTGATGATAATGGTGAAACCCTCTCTGCAGTATCTATTAAGATAAAGGGAAAGAATTTTGGAACTTCTTCGGACTTTGATGGAGAATATTCCATAGATGCTAATAGGGGTGATGTTCTAGAGTTTTCTTTTATAGGAATGAAAACCAAGTATGTAAAAGTTGAAGGTTCTAATAGAATAGATGTTATTATGAATAGTGATACTCAATTATTAGATGATGTAGTAGTCACGGCTTTGGGTATAAAAAAAGAGAAGAAATCTCTTGGTTATTCTGTACAGAAGGTTTCTGGAGATGATGTTAATGTTGTTAAATCAGGCAATATTACTAATTCTCTTTCTGGTAAAATAGCTGGAGTCAAGATAAATAGGACTAACAATATGGGAGGTAGTACAAATGTTATCATAAGGGGTAATTCCTCTTTATCAGGAGATAATCAAGCTCTTTTTGTTGTAGATGGTGTCCCGATTTCAAATTATTCTAAAAACGCGAATACTACCAAGCATACTGCAATAGATTATGGCAACATAGCTTCAGATATCAACCCAGAGGACATAAAATCTGTGGAAGTGCTAAAAGGTGCTGCGGCTAGTGTTTTATATGGATCTCAAGCTGCTAATGGAGTTATAATGATTACCACAAAAAAAGGTGGAGATATAGGCACGAAATCTGCCAATGTGATTTTTAAATCTTCTACATCTTTTGGTTTTTTAGATCAAAGTACTTTTCCTGAGTATCAAAAAGAGTACGGAGGGGGTAGTAATGGAGAAGATAGTTGGGTGGATTTCCCTATCGGATTAAATACTGTAGAGAAAAACGCTGGTGTGCCATTTAACACTCAAGCTTCTTTTGGTCCTAAATATTCAGATAAAAAGAAAGTCTATAATTGGTGGGCTGCATATTCAGAATCTGGAAAAGACAAGTATAGAAAAAAAGGAGTTTGGAAGTATGCTGAAAATGATCCTTTGACTTATTTCGAAACTCCAGTAACCCTTTCGAATACTATTAGTGTTTCTGGTTCAAATGAAAGTGCTTCATACAGATTGTCTTATACTAATCACAACGAAAAAGGTTCAGAGCCTAATGGCTCTATAAATAAAGATAATTTTTCTCTTTCTTCTAGTTATAAGTTTTCAAATAAGTTGTCTTCTAATGTTTCGGTTAGTAATATACTTCAGAAGGCTATAGGTAGGAGTCGTATGGGGCGTGACGACAATAATATGACTATGTTTCGTCAATTGTGGGCTACCAATGTAGACTTAAAACAACAGAGGGAGGCTTATGAAAAAAACAAAAAGAATATTTCTTGGAATTTTATTTTAAATGGTGATAAGCCTCATCCTAGTTATTGGAACAACATATATTTTGAGAGGTATGAAAACTATCCTACAGATTACAGAAATAGATGGTTGGGGAATGCTTCTTTGGATTACAAGTTTATAGATTTAAAAGGTCTAAAAGTTTCTGGATTAGTTAGAGCCTCCATAGATACTTACTATATGTATTACGATATGAGGATTCAAAAAGGGAGTAGAAGTATGCAGTTGGCTGTTATTAACGATTTAGTTACATCTGGATATTATAGAGCAGATAGTCACTTTAAATTATTTAATCACGATGCTATTTTAAATATAGATGCTGATATAAATCCTGATCTCTCTTTTGTCGGTTTGATTGGAACAACTGTAAAGAGAGAACACACTTCTTTTACTAGAGCTCACACAAATGGTGGACTTGGTATAGCTGGACACTATTTTTTACGTAACTCTATGAAGTCTATCCTTCCTCCAAAGGAATACGATACTATATTGGGAACTAATTCTTTGTATTCTAGTGCTTCTTTAGACTACAAGAAGTACGCTTATGTAGATTTATCAGTTAGGGCAGATCAATCCTCTACTCTTCCCCAAGGCAGTAATTTATATGTATATCCTTCTATGTCTACCAGTGTTATATTAACGGAATTAATAGATATTCCTCATGTTTCATTTGGAAAACTTAGAGTTAATGTAGCTCAAGTGGGAGCTTCCGCTGAGTTTGATAAAATTGTAGACACCTATATGTTTGAAGCCGAAAATGGGGGGGCAGTATCTGGTGTTCATCACACTAAAAAGAATCCAGAATTAAAACCAGAGAGTACTACTTCTTATGAGGTGGGATTAGATCTTAAATTATTAGATAATAAGATAGGCTTAGATATGGCTTTCTATTATAATTTGACAAAGGATCAGATTAGTAATGTCACTACAACTTCGTCTACTGGTTATACCAGTAAAATGGTTAATGGTGGAAAACTCTCAAATAAAGGTTTAGAAATCGCTTTGAGTTCTAAGGACATTTCTTTAGGTCTTGTTTCATGGAACTCTTCTGTGAATTGGTCTATGAATAGAAGTGAAGTTCTGTCATTGGCAAAAGGAGTTAAGAAAGAGAAATTACACAAGAGAAAAATAGGAACCAATGTCTCTATACATTCTACTAAGGGATCTCCATATGGTCTTATATATGGTACTGACTTTGAGTATCACAAAAGCGGAGCTAAGATAGTAGACAAAACAACTGGTAAATACAAGGTTAGTGAGAGTTCTAGTAAAGTTATAGGTAACCAAAACCCAGATTGGTTATTAGGTTTTTCTAATAGTTTCTCTTACGAAGGTTTCGTTTTTTCTTTCTTGATTGATTGTCAAAAGGGTGGAGATATCTTTTCTGTAGATATGTTATATGGTTTAGGAAATGGTTTATACAAGGAGACATCATTTACAAATGAAAATGGAAAGAATATTAGAGATAAGGTAGCAGATGGTGGAGGTATTCTAAATCCCGGAGTTTATGAAGATGGAACTAAGAATACTACTAGGATGGAAGTTACACAGGGAAGTCTCGGAGGCTCACTGCCTGATAAAGCATTTGTGTATGACGCTTCTTATATAAAATTGAGAGAGATGTCTATATCTTATGATTTGCCTTTAGGTACTGAATATTTCAAAAAGATAACATTGGGGCTAGTGGGGTCTAACTTGTGGATATTATACAAGAACCTTCCTTATGCTGATCCAGAAGCTTCTATGGGAGCTGGTAATGCTCAAGGGTTTAGTGTGGGGTCATTGCCTACATTTAGAGAATTAGCTGTTAATATTAAACTTAATTTTTAAAAAAAATAGATAATGAGTAGAATAATACTTTTTTCAACATTCGTCTTTATCATTGGGTGTACTAAGATAACAGACTTGAATAATAATTATAGAGCTCTCTCTAAGACTACATCTAATTCTCTGTATTTAAGGGCTCAAAAATCTATTGTAGATAATTTGGTTAGCACAGATGTGGGTCTGAATGTATTTAGATTATGGGTTCAGCATTGGCAGCAGGTGGAATCTACAGATGAGTCTAATTATAACATATCTAAAAAGGACATAGCTGGAGAGATATTTATAGATACTTATAGAAAGGTATTAAAGAATTTAGATCAAGCCAAAGAGTTTTTAAAAACTGAAGATGTTAGCGCTGAGGCAAAAAAAGTTAGAACGGCTATTTTGGATATAAATAGTGTTTTTGCTTATAGCAGGTTGGTAGAGACATTCGGTGATATTCCATATTCTGAGGCCTTAGATGTTAAAAATTTAACTCCTAAATACGACGACGCTAAAACGGTTTATAAAGACCTTATATCTAAGTTAGATATGGCTATTAAGGGCATAGGCAGTAGCACATCAGGAGCTTATGAACACGACAATATGTACACTACTGTTTCTGGATGGAAAAAATTTGCTGCATCGCTGATGCTTAGGATGGGTATGGTTTTGGCAGATGTAGATCAAACTTATGCTAAGAGTATAGTTGTAAAAGCACATGGGTATGGATTATTCACATCTAATACTGATAATGCTTATTACAAATACAGATCTACTTCTCCTCATCAGAATTTAGTATATGTAGGTTTGGTAGCTAGCAAGAAGAATGAGTATGTAATGGCTAAAACTCTTGTAGATATTTTAAAAGATTTCCCCAATAGTAGTAGTAATACCACCAGTGATCAGGATCCTAGACTTTCCAGGTTGTGCACAGCAGTTGAAGGTAGCAGTGAGTATTCTGGAGCAGAAATAGGAGCGAAGAGCCAGTACAACAGATATTCTCATATAACAGATCAGTTTAAAGTATCTGATAGAGCAGCTCGTGTCCTAGATTATAGCGAGGTGGAGTTGTTATTAGCTGAGGCATGTGAGAGAAATTTTTTATCTGGATCGGCAAAGGACCATTATGATAAAGGAGTTACCGCTTCAATAGTATTTTTTGGAGGGAGTGAACAAGAAGCCACAACCTATTTAGGAAAAGCAGATGCACAATATACTACTAGCGGCAATACTTCTTCTGATTGGAAACAAAAGATAGGCACTCAGCTTTGGATAGCAATGTACAATAGAGGCGCTTCTGCTTGGTTGCATTGGAGGAGATTAGATTTTCCTCAATTAGTAGCTCCAGCAGGAAATCCTCATGGTATGACAGCGCCTCCTTATAGGCTTACTTATCCAGTCTCAGAGCAATCTCTTAATGGAGATTCCTACAAAAAGGCAAGTGATGCCATAGGCGGAGACAAATTAAGTGTAAAGTTATTTTGGGATAAACATTAATCTTATAAACCCTAAATTAAAAATAAACTTTATAAGTTAGGTTATTTGTAAAGCGTAGAATGAAGAAGCCGTCTCATTAATGAAATGAGGCGTTTTTTTTGTTTGAAAGTGTAGTTTTTCCTGTTAACCTGTTCTACGTGGTGCGTTCTGTCGTGAAATATTTTCACATCGATCAAATATTTTTTTCCTTTTAAAAAAAGTTTAAAAAAATTAACATTAATTTCGCCACCTACTCATATAGTAAATGAGTAGTTTATTAATTGTTGAATTTTAAACCTAAAAAAAATCAAAAAAATGTTTAAAAACCTTTTTTCACTACTAACACTTGGTCTGGTAGTTTTCTCATGTAGTAAACCAAATGATACAGCTAAAAAAGCTTTAGAGCTACAGATTTCTTCTGTGAAGTTTGAGAAGAGTAAGAATCTAACTGCTGATAATATCTCTGAGTTTTACGATAAATTATTTATCACAAAGACTCCTCCTAGAAATATGAATAAAAATGCCACTGCTGATGGTTATCCAAATGAATTTACAATTGCAGCTACAGATATAGTAGGAGATAGTATCATAAATGTAAACCTTCCGTTTAATTCGCAGTTTACAAACTTAACAAGTAATGCTAGTGTTAAGGCTACTATTACTTTTAAATCTGCTGTTGAAGGCGTTACCTTAGGTGGGACTGCTATTACAGGTAAGACTGCGGAGATCCCTTTTGAAATACTTGCAACAGAACTTACTAAAGAGAAATTAGAAGCTGGCCCTTTCAGAAAAGACTTCGAATTCTCTAAAGCTGGAGGCACTTCCGCAGTAAAAAAATATACTGTAGTTGTTAAATTCTCTAATGATAAATCTGACAAATGTGATATAAAACAAGGTGAGTTTGGATTTATAGTTGCTGAGACTGGTGCTAATGCTAAGGCTTCATTTAATCAACATGGCACTGCGCCTGCAGCTGGGACTAAGGTGTTTGCTCATTATCCTACTGGTAATAGTGGCAAGGATGGCTTAACTGCTGCTAATGCTATTGAGTTTGAGCTTAGAAAAGGTAAATCTGACACTGCATATCCTACTGGTGGTGAGCTTGCAGTGACTAATGGGGCTCCAGCTAGTAGTTATTTCAAAGCAGATGCTCTAATCCTGCCTGAGGGGGCTTTTATCGAAGCTGATTCTGCTCCTGGCTCTACAGCTAATACTACTGCTAATGTTTGTCCAATTACTGGAAATAGCAGCTCAAGTAATGATGGGCAGCAGCTTAAAGTAGGTAGTACTGCAACTACAGCTCAGATTTATACATTCAGAGTGGTAGCTCAAGATGGTGTTACTAAAAAACACTATAAGTTAAAAATTAATGCGGATGCGCCTCAGTAGTTAGAGAGTTAGGAAGATTAATTACTTTAGTTAAAGTTTAGAAGCCGTCTCATTAATGAAATGGGGCGGTTTTTTAATTTTTGGTATTAGAGCTATTTTAGTTTCCTTTTTAAGACATTATCATTTTTTATCTACTCAGTTATTTTTTACTTTGGGACAAGGAGTTTTAAAACTATTCACATTTAATTTCTTAGTGGAAGATAGGCTTATATAAAAGTCCATATAACTTTCAATTTTTATATAACTTAGCGGCTCTGTTTTAATGTTAAAAACATCTCAATGATATTACAAACAAAAAAACTCACTAAAAAATACGGAAAATCTACCGTAGTAGACTCTTTATCTATATCTGTTCCTAAAGGGGCCATATATGGTGTTTTGGGGCCCAATGGAAGTGGAAAAACTACTACTTTAGGCATGATCTTAAATGTTATTAACCCGACTTCAGGAACTATAAGTTTATTTAGTGAAAAAGCTAATGATTCTAATTCTCGCAAGAAAATTGGGGCTATTTTAGAAACTCCTAATTTTTATCCTTATATGAATGCCATACAAAATTTGTCTTTGGTAGCGAAGATAAAAGATATCATTCCAGAGGAAATACCTAGGAAAATAGAGGATAAGTTAAAATTGGTAACGCTGTACGAAGAAAGATACAAACCCTTTGGAAAGTTCTCCCTTGGAATGAAGCAACGTTTGTCCATTGCTTCTTCTCTACTAAACGATCCTGAGTTACTCATCTTAGATGAGCCTACCAACGGATTAGATCCTGTTGGAATCTCTGATATCAGGAATATTATAAATACGGTGTCAAAAAATGGCACAACAGTGGTTATTGCAAGTCATCTTTTAGATGAAATACAAAAAGTGTGTACTCATCTTATGATTATTAAAAAAGGTGTGGAAAAATTTCAAGGGGAAATGAAGGAATTTTCTGAAGGAGGAAATTTAGAACAAAAGTTCTTGGAAATAATAAGTTAGAAAAGATCAAATTTAAATATACTGTTATGATTATAGCTAAGTTGTTGTCTTTAGAATGGGCTAAGATAAAATATAGAAAGTTTAACCTAGTATTTTTTTGTTTTTATTTCCTTTCCATGTTGTTGGTATTTGTGATACATGATAAACTTGAACAAGGAGCACCTGGAAATGAAATACCATTGAGCTTTTCTGGAATATATTCTACTGAAAATGTAATACAAAATTCTTTTTATGTGGGAGACTTTTTTAGTGTGTTTATGGCTATGTTGTTTATCATTTCTATAACTAGTGAATTCTCTTTTAGAACTTTCAGGCAAAATATTATAGATGGTCTTAGTATAAGAGAATTTATAGCATCAAAATTATTATTTATTCTAGTACTATCTATAGTATCTATGATTATTATTTCATTTATAGGTCTTTATTTGGGATATACTTACAATGAGAATTTTTTCAGAGATTTAGCCTATAGCGATATACAATTTCCTCTAGCATATATCTTGCAAATTATGTCCTATATGTCTGTGGCCATGTTTATATCAATACTAGTTAAAAAAACGGGCTTTGCCATTATTTGCATGGTTGTCGCTAGCATATTAGAGTTTTCTATGAAGAAATTATTTTATATGTATTTCGATGTAAAAGAAATATGTATTCTTCCTTTAGAAGTATTCAACTCTCTTATACAGGGCCCCCTTCTTAAGCCAGAGCTTAGAAGCGGGTTTCTAATGTCAAATCTAGATTATGTGCCGTTTACAGGGGTGATGTTAAGTGTTTTTTATTTCATATTATTTGTGTATTCCTCCTACTTAATACTGGAAGAAAGAGATTTTCAATAAAATCCCTAGTGTTTGAGTATAGATTTTGTGTATTCTGAGATACGATTTTCGCATATGCTTATATACTCTTGTTTGGTGTCGTACCCTATGTAGTTTCTGTTTAATTTCAGAGCTGCCAGAGCTGAAGTGCCACTGCCTATAAACGGATCTAAAACTACGTCGTTAGCAAACGAATACAATTCTATAAGTCTTTTTGGGAGCTCTAGTGGAAAGGGAGCGGGATGACCTACTCTCTTTGCGCTCTCTGACTTCATATTCCAAATGGATTTGGTAAAGTCCATAAAGTCTTCTCTTTTGATGGTGGAGTATTTGTGATTTTTATCATTCACAACTCTTTTATACGAGCCTTTGGAAAATATCAATATATATTCGTGTGTGTCTCTCAAAGTGGGATTAGAAGCTGACATCCAACTGCCCCAAGCAGAAGAAGGCCCAGTGCTAAGAGATTTATTCCATATAATTTCACCTCTCATATTAAAGCCTATATCTATCATTATTTTAGATATATAATCTGATATGGGGATATATGGCTTTCTCCCCAGATTGGCAACATTAATACAGGCTCTGCCTCCATTTACTAAAACTCTGTAAGTCTCATTAAAGACATTTTTCAAAAAAATCAGGTATTCTTCTAGAGAGAGATTATTGTCGTATTCTTTCCCCACGTTATAAGGAGGCGAAGTAATTACAATGTGAATGGAAGAATCAGGTATTTCATCCATTTTTTCAGAAGATTTGCAAAACAGTCTGTTTAGCACATCATCGGGAATGGCATTTTCTATTTCATGGCATTTATCACAGAGAGTATCGGTATTTATCCCTTCATAAATTCTGTATTCATATAGACTAGATTTACTGTGTTTATTGGATTTATTGTTTTTCTTCACTCGCCTAATATTTAAGACACTTACAAGGTAAAAGTATGGTATTTTAAGTTATTATATTCACCTCTGTTTCTAGATTGATATTAAACTTGGTTTGGACACTTTGTCTTATATCATTAGCTAGGGATAGGATTTCACCGCCAGAGGCATTCCCGTAGTTGACCAAGATAAGTGCTTGATTACAAGAGACACCTGCATCTCCAATTCTGTGACCTTTAAACCCACATTGTTCTATTAGCCAAGCTGAAGATATCTTTACTAGATTATTATTATCGTCGGGGTAATTAGGGATTTTGGGATAAGATTCCTTTAGATGGTTAAAATGTGATTTGGGTATAGTAGCATTTTTAAAAAAGCTGCCTCCATTACCTATTTTTAAAGGGTCAGGAAGTTTTCTTTTCCTAATGGCTGTGACTATCTCACTGATGTCTTTTATAGATGGATTTTCAATTTTTTTATTTTGTAATTCACATTTTATATCTCCATAAGAGGATTTTATAGTATGTGATTTTTTTGTCAACTTGAAGGTTACCGATATTATGACGTAATTGTTTTTAGCTCTTTGTTTGAAGATAGAATCTCTATAGCCGAACTCACATTCTGTGTTGGAGAAAACCTTTTTTTTGCCAGTAGCGATCTCTATAGCTTCTAAATTCTCTATATAATTTTTTACTTCTACACCGTAAGCTCCTATGTTCTGTATAGGTGCAGAACCTACATTCCCTGGAATCGATGACAAATTTTCCAAACCTCCAAGGTCGTTATTGATACACCAAACGACAAAGTCACTCCATATTTCTCCAGATTCTACTTTTACTAAAATGCTATCTCTATCTTCTTTTAAAATTTTTTTACCCTTATTAGAAATACGTAATACTAGCCTATCTAGATTTTTTGTGAATAAAATATTACTTCCTCCTCCTAAAACGAATTTTGGTTTGTCATTTTGTAATAATACTTCTCTCAATTGCTCTTCACATTTTATTTCTAAGAAGCATTTGGCTGTGATATCTACGCCGAATGTATTATATTTTTTTAGAGAGATGTTTTCTAATATCATACTTTTAACCGTAATAGTTATAGTTTGGACAAAAGTATCTTCTAAATAGATATTTAAGATAAATATTTGTTCTCTTTTACAGAAAGAATAAAATAGTATTTTTGTGAGAAATTTTAAGAAATTATTATAGCATATTAATGGATAAAATAACGAAAGAGACCTATTTAAAATGGTATGAGAATATGCTTTTATGGCGTAAGTTCGAAGATAAGTGTTCTGCGCTGTACATTCAGCAGAAAATAAGAGGTTTTTTACATCTATACAATGGGCAAGAAGCTGTGTTAGCAGGTTCGCTACACGCTATAGATCTGACCAAAGATAAGATGATTAGTGCATATAGGAATCATGTTCATCCTATTGGGATGGGAGTAGATCCTCGTATGGTTATGGCAGAGCTCTTCGGTAAGGAGACTGGAACTTCCAAGGGACAAGGTGGCTCTATGCATATTTTTTCTAAAGAGTACAGATTTTATGGAGGTCATGGAATAGTAGGAGGGCAAATACCTCTAGGGGCTGGTTTAGCTTTTGCCGATAAATATTTTAATAGAGAGGCTGTGACTCTGACTTATATGGGAGATGGAGCTGTAAGGCAAGGGACTTTTCACGAAACTTTGAACATGGCTATGAATTGGAAATTGCCAGTTGTTTTTATAATAGAAAACAATCAATACGCCATGGGGACTTCGGTTTCTAGAACTGCTAATCATGTAGATTTATATAAATTAGGATTGGGTTATGAGATGCCTTCCCAACAGGCAGATGGGATGAATCCTGTTAAAGTAGCTGAAGTTATTTTTAAAGCTGTAGATAGGGCTAGAAAAGGACAGGGGCCTAGTCTGATAGAGGCTAAAACTTATCGTTATAAGGGTCACTCTATGTCAGATGCTCAACATTATAGGACAAAGGAAGAATTGATTGAGTATCAAAAGATAGATCCTATTAATCAGGTCTTGGAAGTTATAAAGACAAAAAAATACGCGTCTGATAAGGATATAGAAAGCATACAAGAAAAAGTAAAAGGTATTGTATCGGAATGTGTGGACTTTGCTGAAAAGTCTAATTTTCCAGATTCGTCTAAGCTCTACGATTACGTATACGAACAAAAGGATTATCCCTTTTTAACTTAAAAAAACACAGTAATAAAATGACAGAAATAGTAACTATGCCTCGTTTAAGCGACACTATGACTGAGGGTGTTGTGTCTAGGTGGTATAAAAAAATAGGGGATAAAGTATCTGAAGGAGATATACTAGCCGATATAGAGACAGACAAGGCTACTATGGAGTTCGAATCTTTCCAAGAGGGAACCCTTCTATATATAGGTATTAAAGAAGGTGAATCTGCGAAAGTAGATAGTCTATTGGCTATTCTTGGAGAAGAAGGAACCGATATTTCTTCTATAGTAGAGAAATATAAAACTGAGTCTACCGACAGTAATAAGACTGATAAATCTGATTCAGATTCAGTCAAAACAGAATCTACAGATGAGAAGAAAAGTGCAGAAAAAAATGAAGAAAAAAGTGCTGTAGATGTCAGAGGTATTAATACTAGAGATGATGGTAGATTAAGAATATCTCCTATAGCTAAAAAGATGGCTATGGACAAGGGGATGGATATAACTAAGATAACTGGAACAGGAGATTTTGGCAGAATTATCAAAAGAGATATCGATAATTTCAAGGGAGAAAGTGCTATTGATACAGGTTCAGCCTCTCATAATCAAGAGGCTTTTACTGAGACAGATATTTCTCCAATGCGTAAAGTCATAGCTAATAGGTTATCAGAATCTAAATTTACAGCTCCTCATTATTATCTCACAGTAGAGATAGATATGGGTAATGCTATTACAGCTAGAAAATCTATAAACGAGTCAGTTGAAACTAAGGTTTCCTTTAACGATATAATTGTCAAGGCAGCATCTATGGCCTTGGCCAAACATCCAGAGGTTAATACCAATATGGTAGGGACAGACAAAATACGATATAATAAACATATCAATATAGGTGTAGCAATAGCAATAGATGGAGGGCTGTTAGTTCCAGTTGTTAGATACGCCAATACTAAATCTATATCTCAGATATCTCATGAGATAAAAGATCTCTCTAAGAGGGCTAGGGATAAAAAATTATTGCCTGCTGATTGGGAAGGTAGCACTTTCACCATATCTAATTTAGGAATGTTGGGAATAGAGAGTTTTACTTCTATTATAAATCAGCCTGATTCAGCAATTATGTCTGTGGGGGCCATAATACAAAAGCCAGTAGTGAAAAATGGACAGGTAACTGTAGGAAATACAATGAAAATAACTTTAGCTTGTGACCATAGGACTATTGACGGAATGGTTGGAGCTCTGTTTTTACAGACATTTAAAAAGATGTTAGAAAACCCTATAAACATGTTAGCTTAGTTACTCGTAGCTTTTTGTCGATTAATTATATCGTAATTAATAATCTGTTCTCGTGTTTTTTTGTTGATAGATAAGCTTTGATTCGGTGAAAAAATGCTTTCTTTGGGATCAGCTTTTAAAAAAGTTTAAATTTGTTTTCCTTGTAAACAGCTTTTATTTCATTTAAAAAATTATGAAGAATAGAATTATAATAACTACGTTACTTTGGGGAGTTATCTCATTTTTAGTATACATCAATTATGTCAGTATAATGTCCCCTATAGATTTTAGTAGGGAGAAGTCTTTGAGATATGAAAAGGTCATAGATAATCTAAAGATGATTAGAGATTCTCAGGAAGCTTTTAAAGAGATAAATGGTCGTTACTCTTCAGATTTTGATGAGTTAACATCATTTGTAGACACCGCTCAATTTGTACTTATAGAGAAAAAAGATACCAGTTATATGAAATACGATAAACTATATCGTATGGATAAGTTAGTAGAAGAGGTTATTGTAGATACAATAGGTTATGAGCTTGTCAAGGATCGTCTTTTTGAGGGGACTGATATTTACAAGAAGATGAAATACGTTCCAGGAACTGACGAATTACATGTATTCGAAATGGAGGCTTCCAAAATAAGGAAGAATATGATTACAGTTCCTGTCTTTGAGGTTAAAGTACAAAAGAGATTAGTTTTAGAAGGCCTAGATATGAATCTTATAAGGTCGGAAGAAGAAGCTGTAGATGTAAAAGGTAAATACTTACAAGTAGGGAGTTTACAGAAGGCTACTACCGCTGGTAATTGGCCAAAAACTTATGAGTCTGACTTTAAAAACAAAAAACAGGGATAAGTCTTTAGATACTTTAAGAGGTAACTTAGGCTTATCTATACAGTTAAAATCTGGAGGGCTTTGTTTTTGCATATATAATCATTTGATACACAGGATGTTAGCTGTATATGAGTACACGAGTACTGGCACTTTACAAGTCAGTGATGTGAATGAAATATTTGAGCAAAATGATTTGTTTAAAAACACTTTTGTTAAAGTAACGGCTGGTTTTAGCAATTTGAATTTCACTTTGGTTCCCTCTGAGTTGTATAATGAAAAACAAATCCATGAATACGCTAGTATAAATTTTGGTTTTTCCGATACAGAAGTTTTAGTTTCCCAAACTTTGAAGAATTTAAATGCTGTTGCTATTTACACTATCCCTCAAAAAATAAAAACTCTTTTAGGTAAAAGGTGGAGTGATATTAGTTGGACGCATCCATCCTCCTCTTTTATTGAAACTCTATTTAGAGATAATAGAATCGATGGAGTCTTCGTGTATTTGGAAGAAGATAGTATGTGTATTTCTGTAATTGGAGATGGAAAATTAAAGCTGTATAATTCATTTGAATATAAAAGTGCAGAGGAGTTTATTTATTATGTATTGTTAGTATATGAACAAGCTGGCATTAATCTTGATATAGTTGTTCTAACACTGTATGGAAATATTTCTAAAACCAATGAGAATTATGAATACTTATATAAATACGTGCGGAATATTTCTTTTGGACAGAAGAATACTAATTTCACTTATAGTTTTGAGTTAGATAGTATTCCAGAGCACTATTTTTCAATTTTATTCAATCAGCACTTGTGCTTATAAGAACGTTTTTTGAGTAAACATTTTTTTGTATGAAAGCCATTATTTGCTTTTTTCAAAAGCATACCTCTGTGGCATTTTTAGAGTTAAATTATAAAAACGTAAAATGAAGTTTAAGCGCATTCTTATCAAGCTCAGCGGAGAGTCATTAATGGGCAAGCAAAAGTATGGTATATCTAGTGAGGTGTTAGAAAAATACTCTTTAGATATCAAAAGCGTTTTGGATAAAAATGTCAGCGTTGCAGTAGTTATGGGAGGGGGGAATATATTCAGAGGTGTGATGGGAGATGACGCTAAAATAGATAGAGTGCAGGCAGATTATATGGGCATGTTAGCTACAGTCATAAATAGTTTAGCCTTGCAGAGTTCTTTGGAGAATCTAGGTGTAAAAACGCGAGTTCAGACAGCTATTGAAATGAATAGAATAGCAGAGTCTTTTATAAAGCGTAGAGCTGTGAGGCATTTGGAAAAGGGAAGAGTAGTAATATTTGCAGCTGGCACAGGGAATCCTTATTTCACAACGGATACGGCAGCCATATTAAGAGCTATAGAGATAAATGCAGATGTTATATTAAAGGGGACTAGGGTAGATGGAATATATACTTCAGATCCAGAGAAAAATGCAGATGCCACTAAGATAGAGTCTATATCATTTGAGGAGGCTATAACGAAAAATTTTAGGATAATGGATATGACAGCTTTTACTTTGAGCAAGGAGAATAAATTACCAATTATAATTTTCGACATGAATAAAAAGGGTAATCTCTTAAAAGTTGTGGAGGGGGGTAATATAGGTACAATAGTAAGATAATAGATCAGTTATGATTGAAGAAGTACAGTTAATATTAGATTCGACTGAGGAGCAGATGATGAGTTCCATATCTCATCTAGACAAAGAATTGTTAAAAATACGTGCGGGGAAGGCTAGTCCTGCTATGTTAAATGGAGTAGAGGTCGATTATTACGGCACTATGACACCCATATCACAGGTTTCTAATATAAACACTCCTGATGGGAAGACTATAAGTGTGCAGCCGTGGGAAAAAAATATGTTGGAACATATAGAACGAGCTATTATAAATTCAAATTTAGGTTTTAGTCCTATGAATAATGGTGAGTTGATAATTATAAATATACCACCGTTAACAGAAGAGAGACGTTTAAATTTGGTAAAACAGACTAAATCTGAGGGAGAGGAATCTAAAATAAGTATTAGAAATGCGAGAAAGGAAGCTAATAATCAGATAAAACAAATGCAAGTGGATGGTTTATCAGAGGATATTGCAAAAGATTATGAAGCTAAAGTACAGATCTTGACAGATAAGTATACAGAAATTTCTAATGATAGGTTGGAGAAAAAGAGGGAAGAAATCATGACCATATAGGCATATATTTTTAGATGAAAAAACACACAAAGGGTTTTTCAAAATTATCTAAGTCTGAAAAGATAGACTTCTTATATACCGAGTGTTTAAATTCTTCTGAGAAAGACTTGGAAGTATTGAATAGTCACATGTACGGTGATGTAAATATTCAGAAATTGTACGATGAGTTCTCTGAGAATACAGTTTCTAATTTCTATATGCCCTTTGGCATCGCCCCCAATTTTTTAATAAACGACAAGCTGTATACCATCCCTATGGTAATAGAAGAGAGTTCTGTGGTCGCTTCAGCATCTAAAACCGCTAATTTCTGGTTGGACAAAGGAGGTTTTAAGGCAGAGGTTCTCTCTACTGAAAAGATAGGCCATGTTCATTTTATCTATAGAGGAGATGGTGATAAGCTCAGAAAATTTTTTCGTTTAGAATTAAAAGAGAAATTGTTAGATAGTGTTTCACATCTGACAGAAGCCATGAGGTCTAGAGGTGGCGGAATTATGGATATCAATCTGATAGACAAGAGTTTAGAAGAAGAAAATTATTTTCAGATAGAAGCTACTTTTCAAACAGTTGATTCTATGGGAGCTAACTTTATAAATTCTTGTTTAGAACTATTTGCTGAGAAGTTAAAAAATATCATCTCCCAAGCAGATCATTTTTCCTCTGAAGAAAAAGACTTAGAGGTAATAATGTCAATATTGTCTAATTATACACCAAAATGTATTGTTAGGGCTCATGTAGAATGCAGAGTAGAAGAGTTGACAGATAGTATAGGATCATCTGATTTTGCAGATAAATTTGTAAAAGCAGTCAGAATAGCTAAAGCAGAGCCTTATAGAGCTACTACTCATAACAAGGGAATCTTCAACGGTATAGATGCTGTGGTAATAGCTACGGGAAATGACTTTAGGGCTGTAGAGGCTTGTGGGCATTCCTATGCCTCTAGAAATGGAAAATATACTAGTCTCAGTGATGTAAGTATAGAAAATGGCATTTTTCGTTTTTGGTTGGATTTGCCCATATCTGTCGGCACAGTAGGAGGCTTAACCGATTTACATCCCATGGCAAAATTATCACATAAGATTTTAGGTAATCCAAATGCCAAAGAATTGATGTGTATTATAGCAGTTGCGGGTTTAGCGCAAAATTTTGCCGCTTTGAGAGCTCTGGTAACTACTGGAATTCAAAAAGGGCATATGAAGGTTCACCTTTTAAACATATTGAATAGGCTAGGAGCTACAGATAAAGAAAAAGTTTATTTTGTAGACTATTTTAAGGATAAGACCGTATCCCATTATGAGGTTGTGAAACTTTTTAACAGTGTAAAGGCGGTATAAAAGAGTTATATACTCTATAAAAGAATTTAAGAAAATATAAAATAAAATCATTAAAAATGAAGTCATTAAAAACACTTTCAATTATCTTATTTCTCATAGGTTGTGGTTCTCAAGTATCTTTACAGGGGGTAATAGATTCTGAAAAAGATCTTAAATCTCCCTCGGGCAAGGATTCAGCTGAGTTGAAATTATCTAAGGCTAAGGAGAAAATAGATGCCTATCTAGTTAAGTTGAGAAGTCCAGAAGGGGTGAAAGAGTCAGAGAAGATAGAAGATGAATCTATGCAGAGGTATTATTACAACAGAGCCAAGCTAGAATCTTTAAATAAGAATTGGAGAGAGGCATTAAATAACTATAAGAGTTTGCTAGAATACGAAAAAGGGAATAATTATTCAGCTAAAAAAAGCATTTCTGGAGAAATGTTCTTTTTCGAGAATAAAGAGGCTTTAGACAGAGCTATAGAGTCAGGTAATTACACTACTCCAAAAGTTTTGGAAGTGAAAGATTTACTTTCAGAAAAAGTAAATTCAGCAGATGCTATGGACATGTATTTAGAGATAAGACAAGAAGCTGTAAAGACTTATGATGAGAAAAAATTCAAAATATCTAGGGATAATTTTATAGTGGCCTATGAGACTTCTGCAATGGTCAATAAAGCCGATACTTCTATGTATTACAACGCTGCGATATCCGCATTGAGTGGAGAGTTATCAGATTTAGCCATAAAAGATTATGAACACTTGTATAATATAGGATATAGGGGAGATAAAATGTTATATGAGGCCATTGTAAATGGAGAGAAAGTAGTTTTTGAATCTAAAATAGATAGGGATGTTCAGGTTAGGTTAAAGGCTGCTGAAGATCCTAGGGACTATAGAGCTCCAGACCTTAGGAAAGGTATAATACTTCAGTTGGCTGTATTGTACGAAAAACAAGAATCTTATGATAAGGCTTTAAAACTTTTGGACAAAGGCAGAGAGGAATATGCTGAGGATCAGGAATTATTGCTAGCTAAAGGAAATATATACCTAAAAAAAGGTGATGAATCAGCTTTTTTAGAGAGTATGAAAGATGCTGTAAAAAATGATCCTAAAAATGCCGTTTTACATTTCAATATGGGAGTTATATATGCTAACCTGCTTAGAAATAAAGAATCTGAAAGAGAAAAAGTAGAGACCAGTATATCTGCAAAGAAGAATGAAATAACAAAGTATCGCAAATCTCAAAGGGCTAAGAGAGAAAAAGCAGAAAAGGAGTTATTAGGGCTCCGTGGTGATTTGCTTGCAATTTCAGAAAGTACAGGGGGTTTTTGGAATAGTGCTATTGATTCATATAAAGAGTCTATAACTTTAGATGATAAATTTTTAGATGCTTATATAAATTTATCTGCTTTAATTTTGTCCTCTGAAAGAAGTATAAATGATCAAATAAGTAATTTGGGATTTTCTGCAAAAGATAAAGCGAGGTATGAAGACTTGAAGAAAAGAAAAAATGAGATATATAAACAAGCCATGGGGTATTTAGAAAAAGCTTTATCTATAGATGGAAAAAATAAAAGCGTAATAAATACTTTGAAAAACATCTATTATGCTTTAGAAAAGCATGAAAAGGTTAAAGAGATGGAAAAATTATCTAAGTGATTTTTTTTTAAAGGTAAGGTTAAGTAAAATTAAGCAGAAAAAAATGAGAACAGTTCAATTTAGAGAGGCAATCGTTGAAGCCATGAGCGAAGAGATGCGAAGAGATAAGAGCATCTATTTGATGGGAGAGGAGGTTGCACAATACAATGGAGCTTATAAAGCTTCTAAGGGAATGTTAGATGAATTTGGTCCAGAGAGGGTTATAGACACTCCTATTTCTGAGGCAGGGTTTTCTGGTATAGGTGTTGGTTCTTCAATGAATGGCAACAGGCCTATTATAGAGTTTATGACTTTTAATTTTTCTCTAGTAGCTATAGATCAAATTATTAATAATGCTGCCAAGATGAAACACATGAGTGGAGGGCAGTTTAATATACCTATAGTTTTTAGAGGTCCTACAGCATCAGCTGGTCAGTTAGCAGCTACTCATTCTCAGGCTTTTGAAAGTTGGTATGCTAATTGTCCTGGGTTAAAGGTTGTTGTTCCTTCTAATCCTTATGATGCTAAGGGATTATTAAAATCAGCGATAAGAGATGACGATCCTGTCATTTTCATGGAATCCGAGCAGATGTATGGAGATAAGGGAGAAATACCCGATGGAGAGTATATCATCCCAATAGGATCTGCCGAAGTAAAAAAGGTTGGTAAAGATGTCACAGTAGTTTCTTTTGGAAAAATAATAAAGGAAGCTTATATAGCGGCAGAAGAGCTGAGTAAAGAGGGCATAGATATAGAGATTATAGATTTAAGGACTGTAAGGCCTTTGGATTATCAGTGTATAATAAATTCTATAAAAAAGACTAATCGTTTGGTAGTTCTAGAGGAAGCGTGGCCATTGGCTTGTTTAGCATCTGAAATAACTTATAAAATTCAAGATGAGGCCTTTGACTATTTGGATTCACCTGTAAAAAGAGTGACTACAGCCGATACTCCAGCTCCCTATTCTAGTGCTTTATTTAAAGCTTGGATTCCAAATGCAAGCGATCTTATAAGAGCTGTTAAAGAAGTCTTATACGTAAGGGGTTCTTAGTAAGGCCTTTGTTTATAGAACAATTAGTTTTTTTTTAATATTAATAATTCACTTGGAATCTGTTTTCATTTGAGTTAAGGTATTTCATAAATATCATATCAAAACATTGAGGATTTTAGTCTAAGAATCTCATTTTTAATATTATGAGACTTAGCTAAGGTCCTCGTTTATATTTTGTTATATTAGCGCACGAAAAAACTGGTTAAATTAACTGTAATAAAATTAAAATGGCTAAAATAGATTTTGGAGGAGTCCAAGAGAATGTAATAACAAGAGATGAGTTTAATCTAGAAAGAGCAAAGTCAGTATTGAAAGATGAGACTATAGCTATTATAGGTTATGGGGTTCAGGGATCAGCACAGTCACTAAATTTAAGAGATAATGGTATTGATGTCATAATAGGTCAGAGGAAAAACTCTAAGAGTTGGGATAAGGCTGTAAGAGATGGATGGGTTCCAGGGGAGACTTTATTTGAGATTGAACAAGCTTGTAGTAAAGGGACTATAATAAAATATTTGATATCCGATGCGGCGCAGATAGCTATGTGGTCGATTATAAAACCTTATTTAACTGAGGGCAAGGCCCTTTATTTCTCTCATGGTTTTGGCATTTCTTACAATGAAAAGACAGGCATTGTACCTCCCGATAATATAGATGTGCTTTTGGTTGCTCCAAAGGGTTCTGGAACTAGTCTTCGTAGGATGTTTACAGAGGGCAAAGCATTGAATTCAAGTTTTGCTGTACATCAAGACGCTAGTGGAAAAGCTAGAGATAGGGTCTTATCCCTAGCAATAGGGATTGGATCTGGGTATTTATTTGAGACTACATTTGATAAGGAGGTCACTTGTGATTTAACTGGAGAAAGGGGCACTTTAATGGGTGCTGTACAGGGTTTATTTACAGCTCAATATGAAGTGTTGAGAGAAAATGGACACACTCCTTCAGAGGCTTTCAACGAAACGGTGGAAGAGCTGACACAGAGTCTGATGCCTTTAATAGCAGAGAATGGCATGGATTGGATGTATGCAAATTGTTCTGCCACTGCTCAGAGAGGGGCTTTAGATTGGTGGAAGAGATTTAGAGAAGTGAATAAACCTCTATTTGCTGAGTTGTACAAATCTGTGACCTCTGGCAAAGAAGCACAAAGATCTATAGATTGTAACAGCATGGCGGATTATAGGGAGAAATTAGAGGTAGAGCTCAAAGAGATAGAAGATTCTGAAATATGGAGAACCAGCAGGGAAATCAGAAAGTTAAGATTTTAAACTCTGTAATTTATTTAGTCTGGACTAAAATGATAATCTGAAATATTAACAATAGAATAGTTATCAACTATTTTTATAAACTAGAGAGATACGTCAAAAGTGAGCGAACCTATTTTCTACGATGATAAAGTTGTATTTGGAATAATAATGGGGGTTCTGGGAGTAATATTTTATACTTCCAGTAGTAAGAACAAGTATTTGAGAAAGTTTTACAGAGTAGTCCCTGCTCTTTTGATGTGTTATTTGATTCCCTCTATATTGAATTCCCTTGGAGTAATATCCAAAGATCACTCTAATTTATATACAATATCTAAGAATTATTTTTTGCCTGCGGCTTTGTTCTTGATGACTTTGAGTATAGATATTAAGTCTCTTATCAAATTGGGTTTTAAGCCTATAATTATGTTTTTAACAGGGACATTGGGCATATTGATTGGAGGTCCTTTATCTATTCTTATAATTTCTTTTTTTTCTCCTGAAACTGTAGGAGGAGTAGGTCATGATGCTGTATGGAGAGGTATGTCTACTATAGCTGGAAGTTGGATAGGCGGAGGGGCTAATCAAGCTAGTATGTTAGAGATATTCAAATACAACCCTGACAAGTATGGGGTTATGGTTTTGGTAGACATAGTAATATCAGGTATATGGATGGCTCTGTTATTAGTAGGAATAGGCAAGAGAGAAAAGATAGATAGATGGCTTAAGGCTGATGTGTCATCTATAGAGGATTTAAAAGAAAGAACAGAATCGTATACTAAGAGTATAGAGAAGATACCTAATTTAGGTGATTACATTAAGATATTGGGATTGGCATTTTTTGTGATAAGTTTTTCTCACTATATGTCTAAGTCCATTACAGATTGGATTCTTGAGAGCTTTAGTGGTATGAAAAACAACACTCTTGCATCAGAGTTTTTTTGGTTGGTTTTAATATCTACTTCTATTGGATTGCTGTTGTCTTTTACTAGGGCTAAAAAAATGCAGGGATATGGAGCTTCCAAAATAGGTAATGTTTTTATTTACATATTGGTGGCTGTAATTGGAATGAAAATGGATATTACAGAGATGTTTAGCCAACCAGGATTATTGTTAGTAGGTATGGTTTGGATATCTATACATGCGTCCTTATTGATATTGATGGCTAGACTTTTAAAAGCGCCTTATTTTTATCTAGCCGTAGGAAGTCAGGCTAATATAGGAGGGGCTGGTTCAGCTCCTATATTAGCAGCAGCGTTTCATCCGTCTTTGGCTCCTGTAGGGGTCTTGTTAGCTGTTTTAGGTTATTTCATAGGGACCTATGCTGCTGTTATATGTGCTTATCTAATGGAGTTAGCGTCTTAAATTTTTAAATTATGGAAGGAGTATTGTTCCTTATAGCTGGAATGGCTATAGGTGTATTTATGGGAAAATTATTTTTTTCTAAAAATATAGAAAAAGAGAGATTAGATATTTCTTTGCAAGAGATAGAAGATATCAAACTGGCTTTAAAATCTAAAGATGTAGAAATAATAGATTTGAACAAGACTATAGCATCTCAAGAGACGGCTTTGGAATACAAAGAGAATTATATAAAGAAACAAAAAGAAGATTTAGAAGAAATTCAAAAAAAGATAAAGCTAGAATTTGAAAACCTAGCCAATAAGGTTTTGGAAGACAGAACTAAGAAATTTAAAGAAGAAAACACATCTCAAATAAATAGTATATTGAACCCTTTAAAAGAGAATTTCAAGGATTTTGAAAAGAGATTAAAGGATTATTACGACAGTGAAAATAAGGATAGAGCATCTGTAAAGAGTGAGATAAATCAGTTGTGTAGGCTCAATAACCAGTTGAGTAATGATGCTAAAAATTTAGCTAATGCTCTCAAGGGAGATAGTAAGGTTCAGGGCGATTGGGGGGAATTGAAATTAGAGAGTATTTTAGAGAAATCTGGTTTGGAGAAAAATGTCAATTTTTCTGTACAGCCCACTATAAAAAATGAAGAAGGCAAAATGCTGAGGCCCGATGTAATAGTTGATTTGCCAGAGGGAAAAAACCTAATTATAGATTCAAAAGTATCACTGTCTAATTATTCTAGATTTTGTGAGACAGATGACCAAGAAACTAAAAGAAAAGAATTAGCTCTCCACATATTGAGCATTAAAAATCACATCAGAGATCTCTCGAGTAAGAATTACCAAGGTTTGTATGGAATAAATTCCCCTGATTATGTCTTGATGTTCATACCTATAGAGCCAGCATTTTCATTAGCTTTACAGGATCAACAAAATATTTTTAACGAGGCTATAAATAAAAATATAGTATTGGTGACAACCTCTACACTTATAGCTACATTAAGAACGGTAGCTTTTATATGGAAGCAAGAAGATCAAAAGAATAATGTAGAAAAGATTGTGAATGCTGGCAGTAAGTTATACGATAAGTTCGTCTCATTTCAGAAGTATTTATCAGATATAGGAAATCATATGAATAAGGCACAGAATGCATATGATAGTGCTATGAGTTCTTTTTCTGAGGGAAGGGGGAATTTAATAAGAAAGGCAGAGGATCTCAAAAAGTTAGGTGTTAAAAATACCAAAGAGATAGATCAAAAGTTATTAAATAAGGCATTAGAGTAATTGTTTTTTTAACAAAAAAAACTTAACTTCGCGAGTCAGTCTAATTTTTTTAGACTACACGCCCCGTTGGTAGTTCTTATTGGCTTATAAACTATAATATAAGTAGATGAAGTTTAATAATCGTATTTTTTTTATTTCCTTATTAGTTGCCTTTACAGTTTCCTTCTCTTATGCACAGAGGGGGCGTGCCTATAATTGGCATTTTGGTCAAAAAGCGGATATAACGTTTGGTGATGCTTATGAAACACCCTCTATAGAAACTAAGGGTAATAGTAATTTAATCTCTCCTGAGGCTTGTGCCTCTATTTCCAGCGTATTGGGGGAATTACTTTTTTATACAGATGGTAACAAGGTATGGAAGGCTGATAATACTGAAATGGCGGGATCACTTTTAAGTGGCGCCAACAATAACACTCAGACTATAATAGTTCCTATTCCCAAGGCTGCAGGTTCAACTGATGATAAATATTATGTGTTTTATATAGATTCAAATTCTAAGTGTAAATATGCTATTGTAGATATGACCACTGGCGGTGGCAATATCGAATCTAAGGATACAGATTTGTTTACTGGTGATTATAACGGTGTAAGTCTTACACATAAAATGGCTGTTATAGAGCACTATGATCAGAGTAGTTTTTGGTTAGTTTTACATGAGCGTAATTCTAGGAGGTTTTTTTCCTATAAAATATCTAGTACGGGAATAGATCCAGAGCCTGTTGTGACTTCTATAGGGAAGAAGCATATTAACCCTGAAGGCTATATGAAGGCATCTAGAGATGGGAAATTACTTGGTCTTGTTGTTCCCAATGTCTTAGGAAGAGACGGAAAAGTTATTGTAGAATCAGATTACACTATTTCTGCTAAAAACCGTGGGTTTATAGAAGTCTTTGGTTTTAACAATAGAATTGGCAAGTTAACTTCTAGGTCATCTTTAAATAAATTTAGTTCCCATGAGTACAATGGGGAAGTAAAAGAGAATGAAAATTATGGTTATTATGGTCTAGAGTTTTCTCCAAATTCAAAATTTTTATATGTAACAGAGAGATACAGCGGGAATCTTTTTCAAGTAGACCTTGATAAGGTAAACAATATTATATCTATACCATCTGCTTCTGTTGATAATCCTGGAGATTCATCCTATGCCAATGCATTGCAGTTAGGTCCAGATAATAAAATATATGCAGCTATGTTTAATCCTACAACACCAGCTATTCCCCCCGTTGTTGATGAAAAAATAGGTGTTATAGAATCACCAGATTCAGAATATACACCAGCATTTAATTATAATGATCAGGCGCAAAATTTGGCAGTAAATAAAAAATCTCGTGAAGGATTACCTTCTTTTGTATCCACTTTTTTTTATGATTTTTCTTCTAGAGACTATTGTGTAGGTGGCAAAACCAAGTTTAAGACCTCTATAGCTCCAGAGTATAAAGCATATTATGGATGGGATTTTGGAGATGGGTCTCCTTCTGTTTCTGGATTTGCAGATTCTTCTACTAGAGATGTAATTGTTGAGCATCAGTATGCAAATGAGGGAACTTATAAAGTCACTTTAACTTTAGTTGAGGCAGTTAGTAGTGAATCAGTAACTTTCTCACAAGATATTATTGTAAAAAGTCCTATTAATATTCCAGCAAAAGAAATTATCGCTTGTGCTGGCAGTTCTGGAAATGAGATATTGACAAGTGAGTATTCAGCTTATGGTTCTTACCTGTGGAGTACTGGAGAGAAAACTAGAAGCATAGTAGTAGATAAATCTGGAACGTATACAGTTGAGATAATAGACGAAAATGAGTGTGTTAATACTGAAGTGTTTAATGTGACTGTTGGTCCTCCTAATTCTGTATCTGAAAAAGAGATCAGGATGTGTTCTCCTAATATGGCTGTACTAACTAGTAGCTTAGATTCGGTTACTTATCTATGGAGTACAAGAGCAAAAGAAAATACAAAGAGCATAAAAGTATATAAGCCTGGGAATTACAGTGTGACAACTTATTCCAAAAAGACTAATTGTACTATTGTTGAAACATTTAAAGTATTACCGTTTAAGGGTAGGTTAAAATTTGTAAAGAGACTTTTAGGTAGAAATCTTTTCATAGACAAAGAGTTAAATGCAGAATCTCCTTATAGCTATTATTTGGATGATACTAAATTGAAGTTAGAAGATATAAGAAAGGGATTGTATCTAAATCCTGGGACTTATGTCTTAACCTTAGAGGATAATCGCGGATGTACTTATTCAGAAAAAATAGAAATTCCAAAAATCTATGCGCCAAAAGTATTTACTCCCAACGGAGATGGGAAAAATGATTTTTGGGAAATTTCTGGCATTGAAGATTATCCAGATGCAGAAATCGTCGTTGCTGATAGGACAGGTAAGATATTGAGAAGATATAATGGTAGAGATGAGCACTGGAATGGCTTGTATAATGGAATATTACTTCCCGTAGCTACATATTGGTATGTGATTAAATTAGACGAAAAAGAATATAGAGGGTCAGTGAGTATAATTAAATAAACAAGAAGTTTTTATAAAAACTATATATTTGCCAACCTAGCTGCGTTAGGATTGTTTAAGCTCTATAAGAGTTAAAAAAAAAAATAATAATATCATCATGAAAATAAAAATAATTAAATCATTAGGTGTTGTAGTGTTTGTATCTCTATTTATATGTTGTGGTGGCTCTAAACCAGTTATCATACCTAATGACGAAATAGATGTAGTCATCCCTTGTTCTGGAAAGGAATTTTTCACCGATGGGAATCATTTTAGATCAAATTCTGTGGGTGAGAGTTTAGATCAGATGGTAGCTAAAAAGAAAGCATTGGCTAATGCCAGACAGCAATTAGCTTCAGATATTAGTACTGTGATTAAGTCTGTCACTGATAACTATGTAAAATCTTCGGAATTTAATAATAAAGAAGAGGCATTAGAGAGATTTGAACAAAATGGAAGAAGCGTGGTTTCTCAGCAGTTGAGAGGGGTTAGACAGATATGTGAAAAGCCTACTAGGGTTAAATCTACAGGAAAATACAAATATTATGTCGCTATAGAATTATCAGCTAGTGATTTGGTTAGCGCTTATAATGAAGTCCTCTCTAATGATGAGAATTTGAAAGTTGATTACAATTACGAAAAGTTCAAAGAAACTTTCGAAGAGGAAATGAAAAAGATAGGTCAGTAATTGATTTTCCATATCGCTTGTAATATTCAAAAGGTCTAATTAGGCCTTTTGTTGTTTATAATAAACAATAATTTGGGATAATTTAAACAATAGTCATTTGAGATGATGTTCAATACTAATTGGTTTAACTAAAATATTGAGATTTGGATTAAAAAAATAAATTTGTGCTCGGTAGTATAGTTCTCAATTATTACACAATAATAAAAATGAAAGTATCTCAGCATATAGAAGAATCTGAAAAAACACTTTTTTCCATAGAAATACTTCCACCTCTAAGGGGAGAGAACATAAACTATATATATGAAAATATAGATCCACTAATAAAGTTCGACCCCTCGTTTATAGATGTCACCTTCCATAAAGAAGAATATTTGTACGAAAAAAAAGATGATGGAAGTACTAGAAAAAAAATAATTAGAAAGCGTCCAGGAACTGTGGGAATAGCTGCAGCTATTATGAATAAATATCAAATAGATACCGTGCCACATATTTTGTGTAATGGATCTACTAAAGAAGAGGTTGAAAACATGTTGATAGATTTAAATTTCCTAGGAATAGAAAATGTACTAGCTCTAAGAGGTGATTTTTCCCAAGGGGAATCTTCACTTGTACATGAAAATGGAGATAATAAATATGCATCTGATCTAGTAAAACAAATCAATGAGATGAACAATGGGAGATATCTCAACGATTTAAAACAAGATGACACTAATTTTTGTGTGGGTGTAGCCGGTTATCCAGAGAAACATTCTGAAGCAACTGATTTAAATACAGATATCAAACATCTAAAAAATAAGGTAGACCAAGGAGCTGATTATATAGTTACTCAAATGTTTTTCGACAATTCAAAATATATGGATTTCGTCGATAAGTGTGAGGAAAATGATATTTCAGTACCTATTATTCCAGGATTAAAACCCATATCTACAAAAAAGCAACTAAAGGTATTACCAGAAGTATTTGACATTGAAATACCAGAGGACCTTCAAAAAGAAGTTATAAAGTGTAAGGACAATAAACAGGTGAGACAAGTAGGTATAGAATGGGCTGTTTATCAGTCTAAGGAATTGGTAGCCAACAATGCTCCAGTATTACACTATTACACTATGGGAAGATCTTCTAATATAGAAGAGATAGCTTCAAAGGTGTTTTGATGAGCCCAATAAAGAAGTTAACAAAACAAGTTACAATATATGGGCTTAGTTCCGTGTTGGCGCGTGTGTTAAATTTTTTATTAACTCCTCTTTACACAGGAGTCTTTTTAGCTAAAGACTATGTGGTAATAATAGATGTATATTCTCAAATTAGCATCTTTATAATACTTCTCACCTATGGTATGGAAACGGCTTACTTTCGTTTTTCTAACGAGAGTAAATACTCTTCCAAAACATTTTCTACAGCTTTTCTGAGCATAGTTTTTACTACCGTTTTATTTGTATTTATAACTCTTTGTTTTTTAGATGGAATATCTCAGGCATTAGGATACGAAAATCAGCAAAAATTAGTGATTTACTTAATAGTAATACTGACTATAGACTCTGTAACTGCCATACCATTTGCTAAATTAAGACATGAAAACAAGGCTTTTAAATACGCTTTGATAAAAATAACTAATATTGTAATTTACATATTTGTCAATGTGTTATTTCTATGGGCTATCCCTGATTTTTTATCAAAAGGAGGAGAGTTGCCATATTTTATATCTCGAATATATAATCCGCAATGGGCTTTAGAATACGTATTTATCTCGAATATTCTATCTTCGGCTATTAGCCTTTTTCTATTGTCAAAAGATATTGGACAATACAGTATTAAGATGTTTGATTTTAAGCTCCTAAAAAAGATGATCACCTACGGAGCTCCTATACTGGTAATGGGATTAGCAGGTGTTATAAATGAAGCCATGGACAAGCAGTTTTTAAAATATCTGCTTCCAGAGGATCAATGGAGACATAGTTTGGGTGTATATGGAGCTTGTTATAAATTATCCATTTTTATGGTATTGTTTATTCAGGCTTATCGATTGGGAGCAGAACCTATATTTTTCTCTCAATCTAAGAATAAAGATTCTAAAAAGTTATACGCCACTACTATGAATTATTTCGTGCTTACCATGCTCATAATATTTTTATTATTGGTGACCCACATAGAATTGATAAAATATTTTATACGATCTGAGGAATATTGGCAAGCTCTAGATATAGTTCCTATTTTATTGTTGGCCCAAGTATTTTTTGGAATCTATACTCATTTATCTGTTTGGTATAAGTTGTCAGACAAAACTGTATATGGGGCTTATATGTCCATTGTTGGAGCTATAATAACTATAGTGGGAAATATAAGTCTAATACCTATTATAGGTTATGCCGCCTCTGCTTGGACAACATTATTTTCATACGGAGCTATGATGATATTATCTCTGTATTTAGGCAATAAGTACTATCCTATTAAATACGATTTTAAAAAAATATCGATGTATTTCATTTTAACCGTATTGCCATCGATGTATTCTTGGTTTTTTTTGAAGGACAATATTTTTAGCAACACCTTGTTGTTTTTAGTATTTCTAAGCGTACTTGTGGTGATACACAGAAAGGAAGTACGCCTTATCATCTCTGGATTTAAGAGTCCAAAATCTCTTGAGTGATTTTTTTTTTGTAAATTCTCAGTGGGTAAATAAAAAACTATAACTCATATTTAGTCATTAGTAAATTCAGTATATATCTGGCTGATTTTTTCAGAGTTTTTAGGTCGTAGTCGTTTACTATTATATAGTCTGCTATTGGAAATTTCTTTTGGTCAGACCATTGATTATTCATCCTTTTTAATATATCTCCTGTAGATATTTTATCTCTTTCTATCACCCTTTTTATACGTGTGTTTTTATCGGATAATACTAAAATTGTACTGTCGCACATTTTATAAGAGTCTGTCTCAAACAGTATGGCAGCTTCTTTTATTATTAGTTTTTTCTTGATGTTTTTAACCCAGTCTTTAAATACTTTTTCTAATTCGCAATGAACCAAAGAGTTTAACAGTTTTAATTTCTCTGGATCAGAAAAGACCACTTCAGATAAGAAACTAGTATTTAAGGCATTTTCTAAGTAAGATTTTTCACCAAAATGGGCGATGATATTTTTTTTTACCTCTCGATCTTGATTCATCATTAATTTGGCTTCTACATCGGAGTTAAATACGGGGATGCCATAAGAGGCAAAGATTTTTGATACAGTAGTTTTTCCAGAACCGATTCCTCCTGTGAGACCTATTATTTTAGTCATTTTTTTATTATGTACTGCACAGAATTTGGTGTTAGTCTAGGATTTATGATATACTCTGGTGACTTTGTCAATTCTGGTATAAGCTTTTCTGTTCTGTTAGAATGATGTGCAAAATTCACTGTCACTTCAAAATCAGACACATTTGTCTTTTTGTATTTAGATATGGGGACATTTCCATACACGGTTACTTTATCGGGGAAAAGACTGATGTAAATACTGCTATCGGGCACGTTTATCACCCTCACGGGAACTTCCATTTTTATCTGTGTGACCTTATCTATTTCGCCTTTTACAAGCACTTTATTATGAGAGTATTCTACATAGTCATCTAAATATGGAATTATATTTAGGGTCTCTTTGAAATTAGAATTTATATCGTATTTTATGAGTTTTTCAACTGCTATCTCATTTATTTTATCTACGTCTTCTTGAGATCCTGAAACGGTTATTTCTTTGGGAGTCACACTCATGGGTTTTATAAATTGATATCCTTCTAAAAAGCTAATATCTTTATCTATTTGTACAGGTATTTTCTTGTGTGTTTTTTTATACAGATCTAGCCATATGGTATCTGTCTCTGTTTGAAGTTGAATCAACTGCTCGTTATAACCTAATTGTTTCTCTATAAATCTAAAATTATCTGAGAGTAGTATATAATTTTTTTTGTTTTTTTCTTTTAAATCTTTCAGGGATAACACTATAGGTGAAGAGCTAAAATGATGAGAGTAAAATGAAAATCCCGAAGCGTAAATTTTTAGTGTTACATTCTCTATAGAGCCACTTTTTAAGATTTTATCTTTTGGTAAATCTGTGTAGGTAACATTAAAAGTTATGTCGTTGGTGTAATTCTTTGGAAATTTTGTAAACACCCAAAAGAAAATAGATACAGATATACATATCGCTATCACTTTGCGTTGTTTTACAATGTCATTTTTGTCTTTTTTTAAAAAGATCATATGTGTTTATTCTATTTTTTTGTGATTTAAGAGCTCTTCGAAAATAGAGTTTAAAAGTAGAGTTTTTTCCATACTTACAGAGCGAGTATATGTACTTTTTAAGTTGAGGTATACTTTTTAAATTATATTTGCGGCTATGCCGTTATAATATTATTTCATCACTCGCAAAAAAAAATACCTATTTAAGTTATGAATCGTACATATATATTATCCATTATAATTTTTTGTTGCACTATGTCTTTCGGGCAAGAAAAAGGACATTACGACAACAATAAGTTCAAGCAGTTAGATCAAGAGTTTGCAACTCCTAACGCGTACAGAACAGCTTCGGGAGCTCCAGGACACAAATACTATCAACAAAAAGCCGATTACAAAATAGATGTGGTTTTAAATGAAGATAAGAACACAATTTCTGGACAAGAGACCATAACCTATCACAACAATTCTCCTGATGTATTAGATTATTTGTGGCTGCAATTAGATCAGAATATGAACTCTAAAGATTCACAGAGTAAAAAGATTAATCCCTCTAGCGTACCAGATTATTTTCCCGCTCATAGTTTTAGTAAAAGTAAGGAAGCTCAAGCTTTCGACGGTGGGTTTAAAATAGAGTCAGTCTCTCACAATGGTAAGGATTTGGCTCATACTATTAATCATACCATGATGAGAATAGATTTGCCTACTCCTTTAAGACCAGGTGAGAAATTTGAATTTAATATTAAATGGTGGTATAATATAACTAACTCTTCTACCATATGGGGTCGTTCTGGTTACGAGCCTTTTAAAGAGGGGAATTTGTATTTCATAGCGCAATTTTTTCCTAGGATGGCCGTATATAACGATGTGGAAGGTTGGCAGAACCTACAATTTTTTGGTGGCTCTGAGTTTGCATTGGTCTTTGGAGACTACAAGGTTAGCATAACAGCTCCGTCTGATTTGATAGTTGCTTCTACTGGTAAATTGCAAAATCCCAATGATGTTTTAAGTCCGAATCAGATAAAGAGATTAGAGGTAGCTAAGAAGACTTATGATAAACCTGTTATCATAGCCACTGAATCAGAAGCTATAGCGAGAGAAAAAACTAGAGAAAAAGGGACTAAGACTTGGGTTTTTCACGCTGAAAATGTTAGAGACTTTGCTTTTTCTGCTAGTAGGAAGTTTATATGGGATGCCCAAGCTGTTAAAATTGGGGACAATACAATTATGGCAATGTCGTATTATCCTAAGGAAGGTAATCCTCTTTGGGAACAGTATTCTACCAGAGTGGTAGCCCATACTTTAAAGGTATATTCTAGAATGACTTTTGATTATCCGTATCACAAGGCTATTTCGGTGAGTTACACATCTGGAGGAGGTATGGAATATCCTATGATATGTTGGAATGGGGGCAGGCCTGAAAAAGATGGGACTTACTCTAAAAGGATAAAGTATTATCTCATATCGGTTATAATTCACGAGATAGGACACAATTATTTTCCTATGATAGTAAATTCAGATGAGAGGAAATTCGGATGGATGGATGAGGGGCTAAACAGTTTTGTAGAGTCTATAGCAGAGAGTGAGTGGAGTGAGAACTATCCTAAAGGTAGAGGGACGCCTATGAATATAACTCAATATATGAAAGGAGTTCAAGATAATATATCTCCTATTATGACACATTCAGATAATGTAATACAGTATGGTCCTAATTGTTATTCAAAGCCTACAGCGGCTCTTACAATATTGAGAGAGACTATAATGGGTAGAGAGTTGTTTGATCATGCTTTTAAAACATATGCTAACAGATGGAAATTTAAACATCCTACACCCGAAGATTTTTTCAGAACTATGGAAGATGCCTCTGGAGTAGACTTAGATTGGTTTTGGAGAGGTTGGTTTTACACTACTGATTACTGCGACATAGGAATAGAAAATGTCCGAGAGATGACCATAGACACGGAAAATCCTGAAATAGAAAAGCCTATAGCTGAAAAAGCATACAAGGATTTACCAGATAAAACTAGGGATAATAATAGAGGTCAAGGAATAATTCCATATGTTGAGAGAGATAAAAAAGCAATTGATTTCTACGACAAAAATGATGAATATACAATTAGCAGTTTCGATAAAAAAGAGTATAAAGATTTTTTAAACGGTTTGAGCAAAGAGGATAAAGAATTGCTAAATGACAATAGATATTTTTATGAAGTAGAATTTTCTAAGCCTGGCGGATTGGTAATGCCAGTGATTTTAGAATTCACCTTTGAAGATGGTTCAAAGGTTGACAAAACTCTACACGCTAAGATATGGAGGTTTAACGATGAAGGATTTACCAAAGTATTCGCTTTTGATAAGAAGGTCAAATCAATAACGGTAGATCCAAAGTTAGAGACGGCAGATGTAGATACTAGCAATAATCATTGGCCTAGAAAAATTGAGCCTTCTAGATTTAAACTCTTCAAGAAAAGGGTTTCATCTAAAAACCTAATGCAGAAGGATAAGAACTGAGGCTTTGATTTTATCTCGACACTGTTGTGCAAAGTTTGTAAATAAAGATTCTGTTTGATTAGCAAAAAAGTTAAGGGAAAAATATCACGTCTAATCTATTTTAATACAACTATGAATAATCCAGGTTAAGCAAACGAGAATATGAATTTTCATTACGATAATAAAATCTCTAGGTTTTTAATCTTAAAAACAGACTTTACACATTACAGGATAGTGTCTTTGATTGGGATATTTACCTATAACCTCTAGATATCAAAATGTATATCTTTTATGTGAAAATCAATAGAGATCATATTCATCCAGTTGTTTTCTTTTAAGCTAAAAGCGATTGAGTATTCCCCACGGCTTTCTATTTCAGGTAGAAAATAAGCCTTTTTAAAAGCTATGGCGTTATAGCGTTTTTCGCTGTTAGGGGATGATATATTTAATTTCAGATGAGATTTATCTTCTCCTACTAGCCTTGCTGAGTCATCGTATTTTATATTCTTATATGCTAATACGGGATGTCTGTTATCTGGGCCACAGGGTTCAAAGCGTTTTAAGATTCTCCAAAACTTAGGCGTGATATCTTCTAACTGTATTTCAGAATCTATAATTGTTGTTTGGATAAAATCTTTTTCAGAGGTCATATTTTCTATTACTCGTTCAAATTTTGATTTGAATCCCTCTAAGTTATTCTCTTTTATAGAGAGCCCCGCTGCTTGTTTATGCCCTCCAAATTGTTCTATATGTTCTTGACATTGACATAGAGCTTCATAAATATCTATTCCTTCTATCGAGCGTGCCGAAGCCACTAAAAGATCATCTTTTTTGGTGAACACTATCGTAGGCCTATAATGATGTTCTATTATACGAGAGGCTACTATTCCTATAACGCCTTTGTGCCAAGAAGGACTATACACTACGGTCGTTTTCCTTTGAGGTTCCACCATTTCTAAGGCCTGTTTGGCAGTAGTTTTTTCTAATTCCTTTCTGTATGCATTAAATTCTTCTATAATTTCTATAAGGGTTTTGACTTGATCTTCATCCTTGGATAGCATTAATTCAACAGCTACAGATCCGTGATCTATTCTTCCAGCGGCATTTATTTTTGGGGCTATGCCAAAGACTACATCTTCTACAGTGACCTCTGTTTTATTAAATAATTTTATAAAATAACGAAATCCTAAACGGGGATTTTTGTTTAGTTGTTTTAACCCTAAAAAAGTTAAGACTCTATTTTCTCCAGACATAGATACAATATCTGAAATTATACTAACTGCTACCAAATCTAAATAATTGGTCAATTGTTCAAAATCAAACCCCTTGTCTTGGTTTATGCCTTGTATCAACTTGAAACCTATAGCACAACCACTGAGTTCTTTATAGGGATAATTGCAATCTTTTTGTTTAGGATTTAATATTATAGCATCGGGCAACTTATCACTAGGAGTATGATGATCGCAGATTATAAAATCTATATTTTTTTCTTTAGCATATTCAATTTTATTATTCTCTTTTATACCACAATCTAGAGCTATTATAAGTTCGATATTTTTACTTTTTGCATAATCTATGCCTTTATATGATATCCCATATCCTTCACTGTCTCTATCGGGTATATAAAATTCTATTTCATCTGTAAATTGCTTTAAAAAACTATATGTCAAGGCTACTGCGGAGGTGCCATCTACATCGTAATCACCGTATATTAAGATTCTTTGAGAAGAATCGATAGCACTATTTATCCTGTCTATAGCGTCCTTCATATTTTTCATTAAAAAAGGGGAGTGCAGATGTGAAATATCAGGACAGAAAAAAACTTTAGCTTGATCAAAAGTTTCTATTCCTCTCTGTATCAGGAGTTTACTTATAACTGTGTCTATATTTAATTCTTTGGATAATCTCGTGATTTTGTCTATTGGAGGATCGGGTTTGAAAATCCATTTTGTTTTAGGTTTTTCCATTAATATTTAGGTTGTTTTAAAAGTTTTGCTGAGCAAAGATAATTTGATAAACATTAGTCTATTCTGTTTAGACATTAGCGCAGAAAAAATAATTGATACATTTGCAGATCTTTAAAAAGCTAGACTATGAAAGGTATTTTTAGCACTATTATTTTATTTGCATCATTTCTGTTTTCTACAGCCCAAATTTATGATCCTGTAAAATTTAGCATTTCGGCAACTAGAATATCTGAGGATCAAGTGTGTTTGTCCCTTAGAGCTAAAATCCAAGACGGATGGCATATGTATTCTCAACATTTAGATGAGGGGGGACCTATTCCTACTTCTATTAAATTTTTAAATTCAGATGGAAATTATGAGATTATAGGCAGCACCTTAGAGAGCAAGTCTATTTATAAGCACAGTGAATTATTTTCTATGGATGTGAGATATTTCTCTGGGGAAGCTGTATTTAAACAAAAAATTAAACTGTTGACAAACGAGCCGTTTAAGGTCATAGCCGAGGTTAGGTATATGGCTTGTGACGATACTAACTGCATTCCTCCTCAAAGTGAAGAGCTAGTGTTTAATATAGATGATAGTTTAAAAGGTTCTTGTAAGTTGGATCAAGTGGATAATAATTCTACAAATATCACTTCAGATACAAAAGCTGATACTCACAAATTAAGTTGGTGGATGATATTTATCACGGGTTTTACAGGAGGATTTTTGGCCTTGCTCACTCCATGTGTATTCCCTATGATACCTCTAACGGTGAGTTTTTTCACCAAGCAGAGTGAAAGTAAGGTAAAAGGGATTAGAAATGCCATTGTATACGGAATATCTATAATAGTGATATATGTACTTTTGGGTTATTCTGTCACTGCTGTATTTGGTCCTAATGCTTTGAATGCTCTGTCTACCAATGTTTGGTTTAATCTATTATTTTTCTTGCTGGTAGTAGTATTTGCCATATCATTCTTGGGGGCTTTTGAGATCACCATACCTAGTTCTTGGACTAATAAAGTTGATAAAATCTCAGATAGAGGAGGTCTTATAGGAATATTTTTCATGTCTTTTTCCCTAGCTCTAGTCTCTTTCTCTTGTACTGGCCCTATAATAGGGACTCTATTGGTTGAAACTGCTATATATGGCGGGGTGTCTGGTCCTCTAATAGGGATGTTTGCCTTTTCTTTAGCATTGGCCCTCCCTTTTACTGTTTTTGCTCTTTTTCCAAATTGGCTCAAATCTATGCCTAAGTCTGGCGGGTGGTTAAACTCTGTAAAAGTGATATTAGGGCTTTTAGAGTTGGCTTTAGCTCTGAAGTTTTTATCTAATGCTGATATGGTTCTTCAGTTACATTTATTAGAAAGAGAAGTGTTTTTAGCTATATGGATAGTTATCTTTTCAATAATGGGGTTTTATCTATTGGGAAAGATTCAATTTCCCCACGACACTCCTTTGCAAAAAGTATCTGTGATGAGATTATTTTTTTCTATAGTAGTATTTTCATTTGTAGTATATATGATTCCTGGCTTATGGGGGGCTCCGCTCAAATGGATAAGTGCTTTTCCGCCTCCTCAACACTACAGTGAGTCTCCTATCGGCTTTAGTTCTAATTCAGCATCTGTTGGTAGACCAAGTTGCAATGGTTGTGATAATGCGCAAATGCATCTAGGTCCTAGTGGTATTTATGTATTTCACGATTATCAAAAGGGATTGGATCATGCTATAAAAACTAATAAGCCTATATTGTTAGATTTCACAGGGCATGCTTGTGTAAATTGTAGAAAAATGGAGGCTGAGGTATGGTCTGATAAAAGAGTTAATACATTACTAAGAGATAAATTTGTGGTTATATCTCTATACGTAGACGAACAAAAGGAATTGCCTGAAGATCAAAAGTATATATCCGAGCACACTCAAAAAAAGATAGAGACTGTAGGAGCTAAGTGGAGTGAATTTCAAACTTATAAGTATAAAACTAATGCTCAGCCTTATTATGTTTTATTAAATCATAAATCAGAGAAGTTGAACTCTCCTAGGGCCTACAATACTAATGTTGATGAATATCTAAATTGGATGAAAGAGGGGTTGAAAAACTTCAGATTGCAAAAATGATATTTTACTAGTTATTGTTTTATTAGATTATTTTTATACGCTGAAAAAACACTTTCTAGTGTACCTGTTGGATTTTAATTATAAATTACTGTTATAGAGTTGGTTAAGATTACTTTTTTAGATGGTGCAGTCAAGCAATATCCCAAGGGAATTTCTGTTATCGATGTGGCCAAAGATATAAGCGAAGGCTTATCTAGGAACATACTATCTGCTAAGTTGAACGATAGGGTAGTGGAGGTATCTACTACTATAAATGAGGATTCATCAATATGTTTTTACACTTGGGATGATAAACAAGGCAAGAGAGCCTTTTGGCATTCATCGGCTCACCTTTTGGCTCAAGCTCTAGAGCAGTTGTATCCAGGAATTAAATTAACTATAGGTCCAGCCGTAGATAATGGGTTTTATTACGATGTGGATTTTGGAGAAAATGTTTTTTCTGAAAGTGATTTTGAGAAAGTAGAGAAGCTCATTTTAGATAATGCTAGAAATAAGTCTCCTTTTAAAATTTATCACGTCAGCAAGGCGGAGGCTTTGTCTACATATGAGAATAATTCATATAAAACAGAGTTGATAGATGCATTGACAGATGGAGAGATAACTTTTTGTACTCACGATAATTTCACAGATTTGTGCAGAGGAGGTCATATTCCCAATACAGGACTTGTAAAGTCTGTAAAAATAATGAGTGTAGCTGGAGCTTATTGGCGAGGAGATGAGAAAAATAAGCAGTTGACTAGAGTTTACGGCATCTCTTTTCCAAAGGCTAAGTATATGACAGAGCATCTAAAATTCTTAGAAGAAGCTAAAGCTAGGGACCACAGGAGGTTAGGAAAAGACTTAGAGCTATTTATTTTTTCTAAGAGGATTGGTCAAGGGCTTCCTCTTTGGCTTCCTAAGGGATATGATCTGAGAGAGAGATTAGAGACTTTTTTGAAAAAAATACAAAGGGATTCTGGTTATGAGATGGTGTACACTCCTCATATAGGCAGTAAGGAATTATATATGACATCTGGTCATTACGAAAAATACGGGGAGGACAGTTTTCAGCCTATTAAGACGCCAGTAGAGGATGAGGAGTTTTTATTAAAACCTATGAACTGTCCTCATCACTGTGAGATATTTAAGAGCAAACCTTATTCTTATAGAGATTTGCCAAAGCGATTTGCTGAATTTGGAACTGTCTATCGATATGAGAAAAGTGGAGAGTTACATGGGTTATTTCGCGTGAGAGGTTTTACCCAGGACGACGCTCATATATTCTGTACTACAGAACAACTTAAAGAGGAATTTAAGAAAGTCATAGACATGGTTCTTTACGTTTTCAGATCTTTGGGATTTGGGAATTTTAAAGCTCAAATATCTCTTAGAGATGAGTCTAATCCTCAAAAATATATAGGTAGTGATGAAAATTGGGAAAGAGCTGAAAGCGATATAATAGAAGCCACAAAGGAGAAAGGTTTAGATTATTTTATAGAGTATGGAGAGGCAGCTTTTTACGGTCCTAAATTAGATTTTATGGTAAAGGATGCCATTGGCAGAAGCTGGCAATTGGGCACCATACAGGTAGATTACAATTTACCTGAGCGCTTTGATTTGTCTTATACAGGCACTGATGACAAGCAATACAGGCCTGTTATGATCCACCGTGCTCCTTTGGGTTCTTTGGAGAGATTTATAGCTATTTTAGTAGAGCATACTTCGGGTCATTTACCTCTTTGGCTTATTTCTGTTCAAGCCATTATTTTGGTTATAAGTGATAAATATGAAGATTATGCAAAAAAAGTTTTGCAATTGCTAAAAAATTACGAAATTCGCGCCGAAATAGACTTAAGGGCTGAGAAGATGGGTAAGAAGGTTAGAGATGCTGAAATTGGAAAAATCCCTTTTATGTTGATAGTAGGTGCTCAAGAGCAAGAGGATAATCTCGTGTCTGTTCGAGAACATGGGCAAGGAGATTTGGGTGTTTTTACTGTGGAAGGTTTTTCTAATCTGATAAATGACAGGATAAACTCAGAGTTGAATCCTGAAAAAACGTAATACTGTAGTGCTTAGAAAAAAAACAAAGGATTGGGGTAGACAGCCGAGTAAGAGAAATGAACACAGGATTAATTCTGATATAATATCAGAAAAGGTCAGGTTGGTCGGTGACAATATAGAGGAAATTGGTGTTTATAGTACTTCTAAGGCCATGTCTATGGCTAACAGTATGAGTTTAGATTTGGTTGAGATATCATCTCAGTCGGATCCGCCAGTTTGCAAAATTTTAGATTACGATAAGTTTCTTTATCAAAAGAAGAAAAAGGAGATAAAATCTAAGGTCAGTAGCAAAGTAGTCATTAAAGAGATACGATTTGGCCCTAGGACTGACAGTCATGATTTTGAGTTTAAGAAGAAGCATGCCATAGAGTTTTTAGAGAGTGGTGCCAAGCTTAAGGCTTTTGTCTTTTTTAAGGGTAGGGCTATAATCTATAAAGATCAAGGTGAGATTTTACTCTTAAAGTTGGCTCAAGAATTAGAGGAATATGGCAAGGTAGATAAGTTGCCTAAGTTAGAAGGTAAACGTATGATTATGTTTATGTCTCCTAAGAAAAAAAGTTAAATGTTATAAAATATAGAGTTTATATGCCAAAAATTAAGACTAAATCTAGTGCCAAGAAGAGGTTCAAACTAACCGGTACGGGGAAGATTAAGCGAAAGCATGCTTTTAAGAGTCATATCTTAACTAAGATGTCTACTAAGCGTAAGAGGAATTTGACTTATTCTGGTCTTGTCAGCGCAGCTGATCAGAATAATATTAGGATTCAACTTTGTTTGAAGTAGTTATTGTTTTTTTAATTTAATCGTGTAAAAGAGCTATGAATTAAAATCTCACTTTTTTCAGTGAGTGCCTTTCACAAAAATTTGTTGTAATCATGCCAAGATCGGTAAATGCTGTTGCCTCTAGGAACAGGAGAAAAAAAATAATAAAACAAGCCAAAGGTTATTTTGGTAGACGTAAAAATGTCTATACTGTGGCTAAAAACGCTGTTGAGAAGGCTTTGTCCTATGCTTATAGAGATCGTAGAGCCAAGAAGAGAAGTTTTCGTTCTCTTTGGATAATGAGAATAAACTCTGGAGCTAGGCTCAGTGGACTCTCTTATTCTAAGTTTATGGGTAAGGTTAAGGCTAACGGCATTGCCTTAAATAGAAAAGTCTTAGCAGATTTGGCTATGAATCACCCTGAGGCTTTTAAAGAAATAGTTAAAAAAGTAATCTAGTTCTAAGAGAGAACTGGATTACTTTTTTATTTCGTCCAAATAGACTTTTTTTTGGAAAGGCGGTTGTTCTGCTATTGTGTTTGTAGAGATTTGTGTAGATTTGTGCAGGTAAGTTAGTTGAAAAGTTCAAATAAAATATAAGATGAATATAATTAGAAATACTTCAAATCCAGCATTTTCTGAGAGTTCTTTAAAAGATGTGAATTTCGGTTATAGTGGTGTTGATGGCATTATGACTTTAAACGGCACTGTAAATAAGACTTTTATTTCCTTGTTGATACTTTTGGCCTCTGCTACATTTGTATGGAATAAGAGTTTTGAGGGCGAGGATGTATATATGTACATGATGGGCGGTTTTTTTGTCACTATAGCTTCTTTTTTATTTATCATATTCAACAAGAGGTTAGTGCACATATTTGTTCCTATATATGCCGTAGCTGAAGGTTTATTATTGGGAGGCATTTCATCTCTTATGGAGATGAGGTATCCTGGCATAGCTTTTCAGGCTGTAGGTCTTACAATTGGGACTTTTTTGTTTATGTTATTCGCCTATAAAACAGGGACTATAAGGGCTACTGAAAAGTTTAAATCCATCATGACAGTAGCTATAGGCGGTGTTTGTTTAGTTTACTTTGTTGGTATGATCTTGAGCATGTTTGGTGTCAATATGTTTTTCCATGGCAATTCTATGATTAGTATAGTATTCAGTTTAGTAGTTGTGGTAATAGCTGCATTGAGTTTAATACTAGATTTCAGTAGAGTTGAAGAGAGCGTGAGCAATGGAGCTCCAAAGTATATGGAGTGGTATTGTGCTTTTGGACTTATGGTTACTTTGGTATGGCTATATATGGAAATCCTTAGATTACTTAGCAAGCTGCAGAGTAGAGAATAAAACTCTTCGTATAGCGATTTTTGTAAAATGAGCCCATGTTATTTAGATAGCATGGGCTTACTGTATTTTTTAAGAGATATTATAGTTAAATCTTCTTCAAATTATTTTAGGTGATAGGTAACCTGAGTTGGATTAATAAAAAGCGTTTGAATCCTTTGAATTTATTGGAGTTTAAGATATTACTGGTGTGGTTATTGGAGTCCTTTTATACTTATGAGGCGATTTAGTAGAAACTTGATACTTTTTGGACAAAAACATTCTATTTATAACAAATATAAGCCTCTTAAATCTCAGTTAATTCAAGACTTTAGGGTGTTTTAAGTAAGTAAATTATTAATTGAACCCAGGTTTAATTAGCTACCACGCTAGTATAAATGTAAAAAAAAATCTAATTTTGTTGCTTTAGCTAATATATATGACAATACTTTTAGACCATATAAAAAGAAGACTGGTGTTTTACTTTGGATTTATACTTTTTTCATTTCTAAGTATAGATTCTATTTCTAAGAATTTTCCTGATAAGTTGAGTTATCAGTTAGTGATTAGGAAAGATGATAAATTGTTAAAAGAATCTACAGTTAGTATTCGTATTTCTATATATTTTTTAAATGGAAAGATAGAAGATGTTGTATACTCTGAAGTTCATTGGAATGTTAAAACAGCTAAGAATGGCTTAGCTACTCTAAATATAGGAGAAGGTATTAGATCTGAAGGATTTTCAGATTCAAAATTGTCTGATTTGTCATGGTCTGAGTATTCATATTATATTAAATCAGAGATAGATCTGACTGGTAAAAATGATTATAGCAATGCTCTTATAAAAAAGAGTCAAATGCTTAGTGTCCCTTATGCATTTTATTCTGCAAATAGCCCAAAAACAAATGTTATAGATAATTTGAGATCTAGAGTTGTATCAGCTGCTCTATCTGCTAGTCAAGGAAGGGTTTTAGAAGAGAAAAAATTAGACAAAATAGATATTGCTGATAATTTAGATGGAGGGGTTGGTAAAGTTTTATCAGCGCATCAAGGATATCTGCTTAAGCAGATGATAGACATAAAGGCAGAAAGAGGTCCCCAAGGTGAAAGAGGTGAAAGAGGTGAAAGAGGTGAAAGAGGTGAAAGAGGTGAAAGAGGTGAAAGAGGTGAAAGAGGTGAAAGAGGTGAAAGAGGTGAAAGAGGTGAAAGAGGAGCCCCAGGGGCAGAAGGAAAACAGGGCGAGCCTGGTAAAGATGGTAATCCAGGCCCTGCAGGAGAAAAGGGACCAGCAGGACCAAGAGGAGACACTGGTGCTCAAGGTAATACAGGTCCTCAAGGGCTAAAAGGTGAAGATGGAGCACCAGGTAGAGATGGAGTAGGAGGGGAAACCGGCCCGGCGGGCCCCCCAGGCGCTACAGGTCCAGCAGGTGCGGCTGGTAAAGCTGGCATTAACGGGAAAGACGGCATCCAAGGTCTTCAAGGACCAGCAGGACCCCCTGGAGCTAAAGGAGACCAAGGTGAAAGAGGACCAGCAGGACCCGTCGGGCCTGCTGGTAAAGATGGTGTAAATGGCAAGGATGGTGAACAAGGTTTACAAGGACCAGCGGGTCCAATAGGAGAAAGAGGCGAAAGAGGAGAGCGAGGTGAAACAGGTGCAGCAGGTCCAACAGGGGCGCCAGGTGAAAAAGGTGATCCTGGTAAACAAGGTCCTGCTGGTAGAGATGGAGCAGATGGAGCAGCAGGTAAAGAAGGAAAACAAGGCCCACCAGGGCTAACAGGGCTTCGGGGTGAAACAGGGCCAGCAGGTGCAGCAGGGCCTCAAGGGGCAGTAGGTCCAGCAGGTCCTACTGGTAAAGCTGGCATTAACGGGAAAGACGGCATCCAAGGTCTTCAAGGACCAGCAGGAACCCCTGGAGCTAAAGGAGACCAAGGTGAAAGAGGAGCAGAAGGACCCGTCGGGCCTGCAGGTAAAGATGGAGCGCAAGGACTACAAGGTCCAATAGGACCAGCAGGAGCAAAGGGTGAAACAGGAGCGCAAGGAGATCAAGGGCCTCGAGGGGAAAAAGGAGACAGAGGTCCAGCAGGTCCAGCGGGGCCTACTGGTGTTCAAGGGCCAAAAGGTAAAGATGGCGCTACAGGTGCAGCAGGGCCTCAAGGGGCAGTAGGTCCAGCAGGTCCTACTGGTAAAGCTGGCATTAACGGGGAAGACGGCATCCAAGGTCTTCAAGGACCAGCAGGACCCCCTGGAGCTAAAGGAGACCAAGGTGAAAGAGGACCAGCAGGACTCGTCGGGCCTGCTGGTAAAGATGGTGTAAATGGCAAGGATGGTGAACAAGGTTTACAAGGACCAGCGGGTCCAATAGGAGAAAGAGGCGAAAGAGGAGAGCGAGGTGAAACAGGTGCAGCAGGTCCAACAGGGGCGCCAGGTGAAAAAGGTGATCCTGGTAAACAAGGTCCTGCTGGTAGAGATGGAGCAGATGGAGCAGCAGGTAAAGAAGGAAAACAAGGCCCACCAGGGCTAACAGGGCTTCGGGGTGAAACAGGTCCAGTAGGGTCTCAAGGGCCAGCAGGTCCTACTGGTAAAGCTGGCATTAACGGGAAAGACGGCATCCAAGGTCCAATAGGACCAGCAGGTCCTCGAGGGGAAAAAGGAGACACAGGAAACACAGGGGCAGTAGGTCCAGCAGGTCCTCAAGGTAACCAAGGTATTCCTGGTGCTAAAGGAGAGCAAGGTCCAGCAGGACCAAAAGGAGACAGAGGACAAATTGGTCCGCAAGGCTCTCCAGGGCCTCCTGGCAAGCCAGGACCAGAAAAAATTATTGATAGTTTAGACTCTGATGATGACAAAAGTGCCTTATCAGCTAATCAGGGGAAAATCCTAGATGAAAAAATAAAAGAAGCACATACGCTTATAAAAATAGGTACTAATAATATTATAACTAAATGGTCTGGTAACGGCAATAACGGAACTTCTGCAGGCAGTGGAAGTGGTGGTAATACTTTTTTAGGTATAGGGTCTGGTGGAGTAGTAGGTAAAGCAAATAACAACACAGCTGTTGGTTGGGAATCCCTAAAAAATATCACCTCTGCACATAGGAACACTTCTTTTGGCGCATGGTCTCTTAGATATAATACTACTGGCAGCTGTAATGTTTCAGTTGGCTCGAATTCTCTCCAAAAAAATACTACTGGCAGCTATAATATTTCAGTTGGCGATGCTTCTCTCCTAAATAATACTACAGGTAATAATAATGTTTCAGTTGGCGATAGTTCTCTCGAAGAAAATACTACAGGCTATAGTAATGTTTCAGTTGGCAGATACTCTCTTAAAAAAAATACTATTGGCAATTTTAATACTTCAGTTGGTGTGGGTTCTCTCCAAGATAATACTACTGGCAGCTATAATGTTTCAGTTGGTCTGAGTTCTCTCCAAGATAATACTACTGGCATCAACAATACATCAGTTGGCATAAAATCTCTCTACTTTAATACAACTGGCAACGAGAATACTTCGGTAGGTTCATATTCTTTAAATAGGATAAAAGATGGAGATAAAAATGTAGCTATAGGATCTGTTGCTGGTTCTATAACAGCTGATGGTGTAGTAAATCTCAAGAAGTCAAATAATTCTATTTTCATAGGAGCTAATTCTAAAGCTAAAACAGATACCAGCCTCAATGAGATAGTTATAGGGACTTACGCGTTAGGAAAAGGAGATAGTACTGTAGTCATAGGTAAGGAAGGTAGTATTATATCTACTCATTTAGGAGGTTTATTGCACAGTGGAGGTTTTAACAAAAGAAGTAAAATGATAGGCGTTACTTATGAAGTTAGCGATGTAGTTATTTACGATGGGATTTTTTATAAGAGAACAGGATCTTCTATCACTATCCCTGTCACTGGCCCTAACCCTATCCCACCTTCTGATCCTAATTGGGAAGATATTAGTTCTTATAACCTACGAAAAGTAGGGACTAATAATCTCATAACTAAATGGTCAGGAAATGGCAGTAATGGAACTAGTGGAGGTACAGGTACTGGTGGAAGTAATATTTTTTTAGGCGTAGAATCTGGTAACGCAATAACTACTGGCTATTCTAATACTTCAGTTGGCAATAGTTCTTTCAAAAATAATACTACTGGCAACCGTAATGTCTCAATTGGCAATGTTTCTCTAGAAAAGAATACCACTGGCTATTATAATACTTCAGTTGGCCATAGTTCTCTCAAAGAAAATACTGATGGCAATAACAATACTTCGGTAGGTTCATATTCTTTAAGTAATATAGTTAGAGGAAATAAAAATATAGCTATAGGAAGTAGCGCTGGTTATTATATTGCTAATGGATCAACAGCTCTCACTGAATCAAATAATTCTATTTTCATAGGAACTGATGCTAAAGCGAAACAGAATGTCAGCCTCAATGAGATAGTTATAGGTTATGGAGCAATAGGGAAAGGAAATAATACAGTATTTATTGGGGGTATAGGTACTCAAAGAACATATTTAAAAGGTCAAGTTATTCTAGAGGGATTTTTATCCGAGTCAAAAAATGGAACATATCTTGAAAACAACGCTTCGCGTACATTAGATGGGATTTTGAAAAGTGCAAATCAAGACATTTCTCTATATGCCAAGTATAGTATTGTAACAGAGAAAAAATTTTTAGCTACATCAGATAAACGTATCAAGAGTATAAAAGGTATCTCGAATAGAAGAGAAGATTTAAAGAAACTCTTGGATATAGAGATTACAGATTATACTATGATAGATAGTATAGAAAGTGGAGTTAGACCATTTAAAAAAGTAATAGCTCAGCAGATAGAAAGTATAGTTCCAGAAGTTATAGATATAAATAAAGGTATTATCCCTAATGTATACGAATTAGCTAAATCAATAAGCTTTTCTAATGAAGGAAGTACTATTACAACAAACAAGGTTCACAATTTTTCTATTGGAGATATTGTTAAGATTATAATAGAAAGTGAAGGAACCAAAGAGGTAAAAGTAAAAGCCGTTATAGATCCTAATACATTTTTAATAGAAGAAGTTTTAGATTCTAATAATAAGGTTTTTGTTTATGGTAAAGAAGTAGACGACATGCGATCAGTAGATTACGATGGACTTACCACTTTAAATATTTCAGCTACTCAAGCTGTTTATGAAGAGCTTCTTTATACTAAGAAAAAACTTTCTGTTACAAATGAAAAGCTTTCTGCTACTGAGGAAAAGCTTTCTAGTGCCCAACAGAAATTAGATATTTTAATTAAAGTATTAAGTAAATCAGATGTCCTTAGTAAGGAAGATATCAAAGTTTTGATAAAAGAATAGATATTCATTATAGACCCTATCGATTAAAATGTGTAAATAAAAAATAACATATTTTTTTGTTTTCATTCATAGTCGAACTCTTTTGTCAAGAAGAGTTAGAAATTGATTCAGTGTTATTCCCCAATTCAGTATCGGTTTTGAACATTTTTTTTAGCCTCCCCAAGAGCTAAAAAAATAGATTTTATAACAACAGCAGCAGTTGGAAATCATAGTTCGTTTTTGGTGTATTTTATGATTTTTACATTGAGATTTTCAATCAAATTTGTCGTGTAAATAAAACTCCTGATTTCTAAATTGAGGTTTTTGTTTTAGGCATCCTATCGCTGTTGGTTCTTCATGATTGGGGATTTCATAATTATTAACCTGAGTTGGATTAATAAAAACACTTGAACTTTTTGAATTTGTTGGAGTCTAGGAACCTGAGTTCGATTAATAATTAGGTGTAAAATAGTCAATAAAAACAATGGACTTAGAGTAAATTAACGCTCTAAAATTCAACGTTTTAATTCTAAAAAAAAACAGGCATGATAACTTGCTCGAAAATCACAGAAATATTTTGTTTAGTTGATGAATTCTGTAAAAAATATTCTCAAGTTATTGATAAAGCCCTTTTGGGGAGTAAATCAAAACGCCCATGCAGAATGAGCTCTAGACAAATAATGACCATAATGATTATTTTTCAACACAGTAGCATGAGAAATTTCAAGCATTTTTATTTGAATTATTTACAAAAATACATGACTAAAGAATTCCCTAAAACCGTATCATACAACAGATTTGTGGAATTAATGCAACAAAATTTATTGCCTCTTACCTTTTTTTTAAAGACATTCTGTTTAGGAAAATGTACTGGAATTTCATTTGTAGATTCCACTACAATTCGTGTTTGTAAACAATAAAAGAATAAGTAGAAATAAGGTATTCAAAGGCATTGCTAATGTAGGAAAATCAACGATGGGCTGGTTTTATGGATTTAAACTTCATATCATCATAAACGACCGAGGAGAAATACTAAATTTTCGCATCACAAGAGCTAATGAAGATGATAGAACGCCATTAAAAAACGAGCGTTTTTTGACTAAAATATTTGGAAAACTCTTTGGTGATAAAGGATATAAGCAAAAATTTAAGAAAAAATCTCTTTGAAAAAGGTGTAGAATTGATTACCTCAGTTAAAAACAATATGAAAAATGCCCTCATGCCAATGATTGATAAACTATTACTCAGAAAGAGATCAATCATAGAAACCATCAATGATCAGCTGACACTATCCTGAAAAGTGTAGCGATAAATACCAAAAATTAAAAAACCACCTCCTTTAATTAAGGAGGCAGCTTTTTTTTTTGTTATTAATTATCTAAGATGTAAATAGCCTTTATGCCAAATCTAGACATAATTGTAGGGTAAGCCGTAGATACTATATAACTATTTGCATTGTAATCGAAATAGAGCTCTAACTTAAGCCTATCTGTAAGAGAATAATCAACAGAAGAGGTAAAACCATAAATTATACTTCCTCCTGTAATATCTTCATAGTTATTATTAATATTTCTCATAGTGGTATAATTCTCCCTGATAGATAGATTAAACTTTATCTTCAAATCACTTTTGAATTTTAAAAATCTCTTCTTTGTCTTTACATCAAAAGCTAGATTTCGTATTGTGTACCCCCCCCCAAATATCAATTCTTTAGAAGATACCTCATTTAACATATAACTCTTTAAACTCAGAACTAAGGCTCTACTCTTTTTCATTTCTATTTTAAGAGAGATGTCATTTTTGGTTTTTATATCTATTCCTATTAAAGGATTAAAACGTTCGTTTAAAGCTATATTTAAAACATTAATGGGCTGTATGAAATCATTATTCTTATTCAATTTATTAGGATTACTCTCGTCGTATAACGGATTATTTTGATATTGATTTATGCTGTATGCCGATTCGTAAGCATGAGATATATTAAAAGTCCTCAAATAATCTTTAACCCAAACTATATCTCTTAAACCAGAATAAGTCGCTCTCCAATTTGGTATGGGAATATCCCTAAAGAAACTCAAAGAAGGATTATTTATATCCTCATCCAAATAAGTATGCAAAAAAGACAATAAGATTACTTTTTCACTGTTAGAACTAAATCCAGAAGGATATCCATTTATAGAAGGATAACTATTAGAACGATAATGTTCTGCGGCTAGCTCATTAGCTATTATTTTTCTGTTTTCTAAAAATTTATTAAAAATATCTTTAGAGTTGGTCATAGAAGAACCTATAGATATTATAGAATTGCTAAAATTACCTTTTTCAGTATACGATTGTTTAGCGAATATAGGATCAGCTTCAGTGCCTATATTCCTGAGTATGCTGCCCCTATCATTAGATGATACCTGATCAGCTGAGAGCTTAATTCTCAGTTTTGGAAAAGGAACTATATCTACCATATAATTTATTTTACGAACAAAGGTGTTTTTACTAGGAGTATTGAATTTGGTATATGTGGTCAGCAGATTATCACTCACAAGCATTTCTCTTATATCATCTTGAAAACCTAGTAGAAACTTCCAATCTGGAGCTGATACCCCTTTGTGATTTCCTATTCCAAAAAAGCCTGTGGAAGGTAAAAAACCAGGTAATAGAGTCCCTTGGGTTACATTAATAGATAAATTTAAATCCTTCACCCCAGTAAGAGCATATATTATGTAATCAGCTATACTCTGCCAGAATCCAAGGCTTTCAGCATTATTTAATAATCTATCTGAACTATTAATTATAAAGTCGAAGCTATCGTACAGAGTATTCATAGTTAATTTTCCATTAATCTGATGAGATATAGAATTCTGTATTGTATTCCCCAGTTTGTCTTGTAGTTTTATCACAGGATAAGTATCCCAGCTATAAGTAGTGTTTAGAGAATAATTAGCACTTAGCCACTGTAAAAAGGGTATCTTTGAAATGCTTGGATTATAGTTGAGCTCAAAGCCGTGTTTATACTTTTGAGGCTCACCAAACGATAATATATTATTCCACATATAATCGCTTTTTTCATTATCGGTATAGAGAATTCCAGTTTGAGGGTTTATTTCAGTTTCTTCATATTCGTGTACTATAGCCTGATTTAAGGCTTCGTATTTCACATTTAAATTATCAGTGATTTTATGTGTGAGAAAACCCTTCCAGTTCATACGGAAGTTTTTGCTGTATATGGGTTCAAATAGCAGATGTTCATTTCCTAAAGATCTGTTTTTTTCACTGATGTATTCCTTGTGAAAATCCGTTTCTAGACTTAAAGACGAAGGTAGTAATCGAAGATTTATATCAGAGAGTACTTTCACGTAATCATCCATATAGGGAATGTAATAAAACGGTCTGAAACTTAGATCGGGAACATTATAATTATATGTTATCTTACCCTTATTTTCTATTTCATTATAATATTCTAAGTCAATTTTTCTTTTAAACATGTGATTCCTATGGTAGGATACAGAGAAGTTTTCTATATCCCAAGGAAAAGATAGACTCTCTTCTGATCTGCCTTTTTTTACATCTGTAAAACTTATGCTCGTCACTTTTTGGTAATCTTGAATGAGACTCAAAATAGAATCTCTATTCTCTTTTTCTGGGATTGAATTCTCTAATTTTAAATCGTTTTTGGTAGGGTTGTACATAGGTGTTTTAAAGGTCTCTGCAATGGAGTAGTATATAGGGAGTTTTATTTTCCAATCCTCTGGTAATAATTTGCCTGTATTTAGACTAGTTGTGAAGTTGTATTTTTTTATTCCGTGATTATTTAGATCTACATTTTTTTCATTCAACGCTCCAAAGTTAGAAGTGACAATACTTCCGTCTAGATACAAATCGGCCAAGTCAGCTAGATTTAGTTTTACACTGGCATTACTACCCCATCCTCCTTGTTTATTTATATCTGTAAGTCGCAATTCGTTTAACCATACCTCTACACACTTATCTCCATTATTAGAATTTTCAGGGTTGCGGATTCCCATCATAATTACTTTCACATCGGCTAATGAAGGATTCCCCTTTACCGTTATAGTGTTATTACCTTTAAAACTTCTATAAGCTTTAGAATAAGATGGATGTTTATTAGAAACTATAGCTTCATTTCTAGATATTTTAGCCCTTGTCAATATCTCTGTTTCAAGGTCTAATTCATTATCTTTTGGCCATATATAATTTGGATCTCTCTCTCCACTGGGCGTTATCTTCAAGGGAATTTCATATTCGTAATAATTAGATGTTTGATCCGATCCCAAACGAATAAAAAACTTTAATTCATCATCTTTTAGAAATTTATCTGCACTTACAGCCTCAGCATGTATAAACATCTTTATCCTAGAATATCTTCTCAAATCCATGTTCATACCCTTGTAAATAGCTCTTGAATCCCCCTCTTTTATATTGCAAATATCCAGTAAAATAGATTGTTCATTTTGTCTTATTACTCTAGTGTTATCGTGTTGTTTCTCTCTTTGTACCCCAGGAGGTAATGTGTATGGAATAGGTGTTCTGTTTTCATTTTCTTCTAAGTTTATAGCTCTTACATCAAAAGAAGTATAATCGCTATTGATGATCATATCACTGTCTTCATCTTTTAAATCTTTTTTGAACCTCCTCCATTCTCCACGCATAAAATCCATTTTAGCAAACCTGAAAACTATAGGCTTTCTAAACTTTTTGAAAATCATTCTGACATATCTCACCGATCTGAAATCGGAAAAACCACCTATTTTTTCAGAGGGGTTTTGCAGTGGAATCTTAAATTGATACCAAGTGCTTTTTTGTACACTTCGGTCGGGCATGGTGACAGTCGTAACTTTTTTGTCGACCAAATACTTATGATTGCCTATACTCATATTTGCCTTTATTCCCACTTTGTATTGGGCATAGCTCTCTAATTCATCTAGAGTTTTATTTCTATCTATGTCTTCAGTGTCGGGGTAGACCTTAGAGGAGGTCATATAAGATTCTTTAGACAGTCCTAGAGTAGGCGAGTTGCCCTCTGTTCCACTAAAGTTTTTATACCTCTCTATTATCCCTGAGTTATTCTCATCGTGATGACTACCTCTAAAGAATTCGAAATTATCACCTGCTGGATCATCTATAAATTTACTCCTAGCAGAACTCGGTATATTGTTTAAAAAATCTCTGTATATGTCGATGTTTTTTTCTTCTTCATCGGAAAAGCCATCTAGCCCTACATCTTGATTTCTTCTCGAGGAATCGTCATTGTCAAAACTATAAGACAGTATTTGTACAGAAGGAACTTTAGCTACTCCTGTATTAATTGTTCCTTGATCACCACCCAAGGCTGGCAGTCCATTTTCGACACTCTTTCTCTTATCTTTTAAGATATCTTCTGATACGTTACCTATGTGAAAATATATCTCCCCACTCTCATCAGCTCCCATATCTTGAGAGAAAGTATCTAATAACCAAAATTGCAAATACTCTATATTGCTCTGTTCAAAATTTGATGTTTTAAAAGGTCTCATGATACCTCCCCATCTCTCTTCGGGTTTTTTTAACTTACCATTATCGTCTATGGCCTTTGCATTAGTATTATAAGGACCTCTTTCATCTGGGAAAAAAGCTATGTCGAATGTGGATATGAGGTTTATACTACCAGTTGATATATCCTTGTTGGGGAACAGTTCTGTGCTATTTACTTGTCGAGTCTTATGTGTTGAAATAAAAGACTTATCATTCCTTATATTGGGAGGCGTAGAACTGATATTAGCATAAAATAATGGATCTATTGTATAGAAAGACAATTTAGCTCTATTGTCTTGATTGGTCTTTCCCATTTCTCTTCCCTTAGGGAAGTTTATAGGAGTACTAGCTAAGCTCCATTGGTTTGCTGTTTTGATATTTATATTAGATATACTGCTTTCAAAATCATCTATATAGGCACTATCCCCACTGTTGTCATTAGTGCCTGGAAAAAAATAAGCAAATTCATTCTTGATACTAATACTAGAAGGAGTATTTGTCTCTGAAGGGGTGATGCTATTGACAAAACTAGTTAGCCATGGGAGCTCTTTATTGTATTTGAGATTAAATCCTGTCAATGTGTTTTTTATAAGCTCTTGATTGTAGCTTACCTTTTGTCCAGAATATCTCTCACTTAAATTCATAACTGTGGCCTCCAACAATAGATTATCACTAAATTGATATCCTAGATTTATCCCCATAAAGGTCTTTGTCTGAAAGTTAAACATAGAATTTTTCTCTACGTTGATACTCACAGGAGAGTTAGATTGTATTATATCTTGATTTATTATCTTGACCAATCCCATTTTGTAATCCACTGTATAGTCTACTCCTTCGGTCAGTGTTCGTCCCATAGAGCTCACCTTTACCGACCCTTTTTGAACATTAATAGCCCCCAAGGGAATGCCTCCATCGGAAAACTTAGATTTATATTCTCCAGATATTAAAAATCTGTTGTATTTCATGTTTTGTTCTGCTTCTGACTTAGTGGTGTTATAAAGCTGTTTAAACACGTATTTTTCAGATGACACGTCGTTTATCTTTTGCTCTAGATATTCTCCAAAGGGTTCAGCTACAGGAAATATTATTCTTCCATTTTTGCTATCGATGGTAATCCCCTCTAAAAAATCAAAATATCCATCTGATACACTTTTGTATGCTTTGTTTACAACGTCTAATTTGAAAACCTTTAACAGAGGTACTCTCTTTATATTTCCATCTTTTATATAATTGACAGGAATTCCGATTTGATCATCTTTATACAGTATGTTTAGTTTGAAATCCTCTTTATTTATTTTTGCAGATCCTATTGAATAAATATTTTTCATCATCAATTTCCAAGTGGGGTGATTTACATCTATAATTTTACTTTTTAATAGCTTAACCACTAAATTTTCAGAGTTGTTGATTCCCTGATGAGATAATTCACCTACTTGATATACTTTTCCATTGTAATTATACTGAAAGGCTACTGCTAAGACTTGGTCATCGTTTAATTTTCTATTCAATGAGATATATCCTAATTCTTTATTAAATGTGTACTCATTTGAATTTAGTTTCTTGGCATTTTCTAACTGTATAAAATCTAAATCTTGTCTTAAGCCTTTAGATAAAAGCAGTGAAGAGGCCTTGCTAAAATCTCTAACATCTCTAGACATGTTTTCAGGGTTTAAATCTGCATTGATGCCATTTTCAGGTAGAATTTCTTTTGATGAAGAATTATTCTCACCCAAATCTGAGATAGCTATAATATTTCTAGTGTCTTGTTTGGAGTTAGCCGTTGAGGATTTATTAGTGATCCATACCTCTATATCTACTATTGTTATTCCAGATGATATGAAAGGAATTTCACTTAAAAAATCATCGTAATTATGATAGAAATATTGGGATAAGAAAAAGTGCTTATTATTCTCGTATTTATCTGTGCTTATCTCGAATTTGTTTACCACATCTCCTCCTTGAGTATCTATTTTTTCACTATTAGACCTCTGTTGAGAAAAGACTGAAGAGATGGTCCAATCTCCAAATTGTAAAACGCTTTTGACTCCAAACAGACTCTGAGCTCCACGTATAAGTGAATTGTTGACTGTCATACTGACATCGCCTATGTTGAGGTTTTTTACAATATCGTCTTCTTCTCCAGAATAGTTTATTTTCAACAGGTTTTGAAAATCGAACATAGCCTTGGTGTCTTGCCCTATGTCAAACTTAAATTTCGTCCCTATTTTAGCCGTCGCATTAAATTGTATCTTCTGATCGAAATCTAAATTCAGAGTACCTCGGTTGGCCTCTGTTATTTTAGGATTATCTACATGGTTATATAGCAGTCCTAATTGAACACTTATAGACCCCTTAGGGACTATTTCTATAGTATTACCTCCAAATATATTTTCAAACCATTTCCCAGGAACTTGGAAAGGAGGTAATAGAGATGCTCTCTTTTTCTTTGTGTTTTTTTCTTCTCTTAAGAAACCGTAGCTCTTACTCCTGAAATAATCATTTATTTTTTTTTGTAGAATGATGTCATGATAGTCTTTTACGCTAATAGTTACACTATTTGGCGAGAGGTAATCACCTATTTTTTTTCTTATGGTAACTTCCCTTTTATGAGGATTGTATATTATGCTATCGGAAAAAAAACTGGGATTATTTAGATACAAGCCTCCCACCTCCTCTTTAAAAGGATATGGCAATGTATCACTATCACTTCTATCTTGTGTTTCATCTTGATCATCATCAGCCTGTTCTCCTTGAAAGGTAGCCTCATCTTGATCTTGTGTTTCATCTTGATCATCAGCTTGTTCTCCTTGAAAGGTAGCCTCATCTTGATCTTGTGTTTCATCTTGATCATCAGCTTCTTCCACTTGGAAGGCATCCTCATCTTGATCTTGTGTTTCATATTGATCACGATCAGCTTCTTCTACTTGAGATACAGCTTCTTTGCATATAAATACAGATAGAAAACAAAATATAATACATACACGATTTTTTCTTAAGAAATCACATATCACTTAACACTTCTTTTATTAAGTTTTCGACAGTTATATCAGGGTTGTTTTTCAATTTCTTATTTAGTACTACTTCCACGGCTTTTCTAGAGAACCCCAATATTTCTAATGCTGTCAATGCTTCATTTTTAGTTATCCCCTTAGTGCCATTGGCATTATCAAATTCATTTAAACCAAAAGTGTTTTGGATTTTGTTTTTTAATTCTAAGATTATACGTTGAGCTGCCTTATTACCTATACCCTTAGCTCTCTCTAAGGCAGAGGCGTCTTCAGATATGACGGCTTGCTGTATCTCTTCTACCTTTAGTGAAGAGAGCATAACTATAGCTTTAGTTGCACCTATACCTGAAACAGATATCAACAATTTGAAAATCTCTCTCTCTAATTTATCTGCAAATCCATACAAAATATGAGCATCTTCTCTTATGTGCAAATGAGTTAATAATTTAACTTCCTTAGCACTGCCTAGCTTTTCGCTAGTGTTTAGAGAAACATTCAACTCATAACCTATTCCTCCGCATTTTACCACCAACTGAGTCGGATATTTCTCTAACAATTCTCCTTCTATTTGAGTTATCATTGTCTTGTATTTTGGAGGTTTAAATCGTTTTCAAAAAATTGTCTACATTCTCTTTTATACGGGTTAAAGGATCATTAGAATCTTCTTTGGAAAATACTTCACCAGTAATCTTTTCATATAACTCTATATATCGTTGTGATATAATTTGTATAAAATCATCGCTCATATCGGGAATACTTTGCTTGTCTAAACCTTGAAAGCCTTTAGATATAAGCCACTGTCTTACGAATTCTTTGGATAGTTGCCTTTGCTCTCCTCCTTTGCTCTGTGTGATATCATATTCATCTTTGTAGAAATATCTAGCAGAATCAGCAGTGTGCAACTCATCTATAAGTAGTATTTTACCATCTTTGTTCTTTCCAAATTCATATTTGGTATCTACCAATATAAGATTTTTATTATCTGCTATCTCAGATCCTTTTTCAAAAAGAGAATAAGTATACTCTTGGAGAATATCCCATTCTTTTGGTGAAACTATATTGTTTTTGATTATATCTTCTTTAGTTATGTCTTGGTCATGTTGGCCTATATCAGCTTTGATTGTAGGAGTTATTATGGGATGGGGTAATTTTTCATTTTCTTTTAATCCCTCTGGGAGTACTACTCCACATAATTTACGGATTCCAGATTTATATACACGCCAAGCATGACCAGATAGATAACCCCTTATGACCATCTCTATTTTAAAAGGATCACACAAATGCCCAACTATAACATTGGGATCTGGAGAATGGATTATCCAATTAGGTACTATGTTCTCGGTTTGCTCCATAAACTTTATAGCTATGGAATTTAAAACCTGTCCCTTGTAAGGGATCCCCTTTGGTAAGATTACATCAAAAGCAGATAGTCTGTCGGTAACTACCATTACTAATACATCATCGTTTATGTTGTATACATCTCTGACTTTACCTTTATACACAGATCTTTGACCTAAAAAATTAAAATCTGTACTCGTAATAGTGTTTTTCATTTTCTTTATCTGTAACTGAGTTTAGTGTCTTTTTAAGACCTCAAAAGTGTTACTCTATCTTCTTTGGCAAGAAAGCCTTTAGCAGAGGAACGGTAGTTATAATACTTAAAATAACGGTGATGACAATGGCTACTAATAATTGACTATTTATCAATCCTGCTTCTAAAGCCAAAGTAGCGAGGATTATTTCCAAAGCGCCATGAGTATTCATAGCCATAGCGATGGCCCATCCTTCCTTGCCTCTTATCCCGCCTACTGAAGATCCTATCTTAGACCCTAATATCTTACTCAAGTAAGATATAATCAGAATAATGCATATTAGTTTTATGTCGAAGTTTTCTATGAAATTGACATATAAGCCTATAGAAACAAAGAATATAGGAGCAAATACATTGTTTATAAATTGATGTATTATCTCATTTGTTTTATTTTTGAGATTAACCGAATCCCCTATTGTAATCCCCATAATGAATGCTCCTAAAACAGAGTGCACCCCTATAGACTCAGTAAATGCTGAAGCTAGAAAACAAGAACCCAAAGAAAGAGATAATACTCCTCCTGGCCAAGAGAATTTAGATTGCACCCAAGGCAACCCACTGTTTACAATCTTGGTTCCTACAGTTAGCATAATGCTTCCAAAAGAGATTATAGAGATTACGGTTTGCCAAATAGATTTCTTCTCTGCAGAACTATCTATAACAGATAGTATTACCGAAAAAATCAGCCAGCCGAGCAAATCTATAACCATAGCAGATGCTATTATAGTCATCCCCATTCGCGTTTTGAATATATTCATATCCATCATTATTCTAGCAATGACAGGAAGAGCCGTTATAGAGAGCACTATCCCTATAAAAAGACTATATGTGTTTTTATCAAAACTGTCGTTTATAACGAACATATCAGGCAGAGACCACACTACTGCATAACCAGCACAAATGGGAATGAGCATTCCAAAAAAGGTAATTATCAAAGCGTTTTTACCTCTTTCTATTACCATTGGCAACTGAACTTCCAAACCAGCTACAAACAACAACATAACTAAGGAAATAGATATAATAGAATCCATAGCTATAGATACAGAGTTGTAGGCTTCTGGATAATTTACGAAAGGGAATAATAAATCAAATGTATTTGGGAAAAAATATCCCAATATTGTTGGCCCTAAAATTATACCTGCCACTATCTCGCCTACAACAGATGGCATTTTTATGAGTTTGAAAATTTCTGCTAAAAGCCTAGAAAAGATCAATATGACTCCTAGACTGAGAAAAAAATAAGTGATATCCTTGTGATCCATGACATATGCAATAAGGTTATTTTACTATAAGTAGATTACAAGGTATATCTGATAATATGTACTCCACATCGTGGGGAAAAACTCTATTTAAGAAAAAAAACTTTTTACTAGGAGAGTTAATAACTAATAGATCGGCATTTCTAAACCTAGAAAAATTAGATATAGAATATCCTTTTTTCCCTATTATCACCTTTATTTTTAAAGGGATGTTTATCCCTATTTTCTTTATGTACTCACTACAAGATTTGTATGCTTTATCTATATACTTAAACCTGATATTTTTTTTCTCCTTTTCATTAGTGTTTCCCAATGTGTCGATAAATGCAGAGGCATAGACTTCTCTGACCACGTATAGCTCTTTGGCTTTTTCGACTTCAGATATGTACGCTGCTGTAGAGATAGTTCTCGGTGTTTTTGGATCTTCTGATCCAGACACCACTATTTTATTAAAAGGCTTTTGAGTATTACTGAAATTAACGACCATCAAAAGAGAGCAATCCACCTTTCTAGATAAGTTTCTAGCCACAGAGCCCAAATAATGTTTCAAAAAACTCTCTCTCTCCAAAGCTCCTATAATCAATAAATCTAGATTGTATTTTTTAGTATTTTTCAAAATCACTTTCTCTACATCGCCAGTATCCCATACTATAGTTACATTGTTCATGTCAATGTCCAATTCTTCTGCAATAGAATTTATTTTGCTGACTTTCCCTTGAGTTTCCTCTCCCACGTGTATGAGTATCATCTCTGCACCGTATAGTTTAGATATTCTGCAAGCCTGTGCTAAAACTGCTTTCATAGTAGGAGAAAACCCTAACGCAGTACCTATTCTTTTAAAATGGCAGCTTTTTTTATCAAATGACATAATAGCTATTATAGATATTCTTAGTAATTGAGGTGCTAAAGTATGGGTTTATTTTTAATTTTTTTAAACAAAAAACTACATACAAATACAAGAGTATTCCAAATTATTTTAGCGTAATTTTGCTGCTTTTCATCCATTAAAAGAGAAGGTAATGCAACGGTCTGAACAAGAAATAGAAAGGATAAAATCTCTACAAGAGCTAGTAGGATTAGGAATAGATCCATATCCAGCTAAAGAGTTTAAGGTAGACTCTACTGCAAGGGATATACTCGACAAATTTGACGGAGAAAAAATGACGGTTTCCCTAGCTGGCAGAATTATGAGTCGTAGAATAATGGGTAAGGCCTCCTTTGTAGAATTAAAGGACTCTTCTGGTAGAATACAGTTGTATATAACTAGAGACAACATATCAGGAGACGGAGAGTATTATAATAATGTCTTCAAAAGGCTATTAGACATAGGCGACATCATATGGGTAAGGGGATTTGTATTTAAAACGAAAGTAGGCGAAATTACAGTCAACGTAGAAGAGCTGACTCTAGTATCTAAGTCTATAAAACCTATCCCTATAGTCAAAACAGATGCCGATGGTACTAGTCACGATGTGTTTTGCGATACAGAACTTCGTTATAGACAACGATATGTAGATCTGATAGTAAATGACAATGTAAAAGATACTTTTATCAAAAGAGTAAAAATTATAGATTCCATAAGAACCTTTTTAAATGAAAGGGATTATATAGAGGTGGAAACGCCTGTTTTACAGCCTATACCAGGAGGAGCTATAGCACGACCTTTTATAACTCATCACAACGCTTTAGACATCCCTCTGTATCTAAGAATATCTAATGAGCTGTACTTAAAGAGACTTATAGTAGGTGGCTTTGATGGGGTATACGAATTTTCCAAAGATTTTCGCAATGAGGGGATGGATAAAAAACACAATCCAGAATTTACCGTAATGGAGCTCTATGTGGCTTACAAGGACTATAACTGGATGATGAATCTAACCGAGGAGTTACTAGAAAAGATCACGTTTGCTATACACGGAAAGACCAAAATACAGGTAGGGAAAAATGAAATAGAATTTTCCAAACCGTATAAGCGTATTTCTATAATAGATAGCATAGAGCAACACACTGGAGTAAATATATCTGGTATGGATGAAAAACAATTGCATAAAGTCTGTAAAAAATTGGGGATACAAGTAGATGAAAATCTAGGTAAAGGGAAAATCATAGATGAGATTTTTGGAGAAAAATGTGAGAAGAATATCATACAACCTACTTTTATCACAGACTACCCTATAGAGATGAGTCCTCTTTCTAAGAGGCATAGAGAAAACTCTGATTTGACTGAACGTTTCGAATTGATAGTAAATGGACAAGAAATAGCTAACGCTTATTCAGAGTTGAATGATCCTATAGAACAAGAAGAACGTTTTAAGGCTCAATTAGAGTTGTCTAAAAAGGGAGATGATGAGGCAATGTTCATAGACAAGGATTTTATACGAGCTCTAGAATATGGAATGCCTCCAACGGCGGGAATAGGAATAGGAATAGATAGATTGGTCATGATGATGACTAACAACGACTCCATACAAGAGGTGCTGTTTTTCCCTCAGATGAGACCTGAAAAATCTTAAAAAAGTATTCCACTCAAAGGGTCTAAACTGTGTCATTGATCACTAAAATTATTTTTTGATGTCTAATGCGCTATCTGAGTTTTCTCTAGATGAAAATAGAATTTTTTATGGCAGAGATTCTCTGTTGCGTTTAGATAAATTTCTAAAAGAAGGCTTCTACTCGAAGATATTTGTTTTGGTAGATAACAATACCCATAAATACTGTTTGCCTCATTTACTTTCTAATATCACATTAAGCGATCATAATCTGATAAAAATTCCTTTTGGAGAAGAGAATAAAACCATAGAGACCTGTATTTATATATGGCAAAAGATGACTGAATTGGGTGCAGATCGAAAGAGCTTGGTGATAAATTTAGGCGGAGGTGTTTTGACCGATATGGGATCTTTTGCTTGTTCTTGTTTTAAAAGAGGAGTTCGATTTGTAAATATCCCAACGAATCTGTTGAGTATGGTAGACGCTTGTTTTGGAGGCAAAACAGGAATAGATTTTAGAGGGTTAAAGAATCACATAGGTCTATTTTCACATCCTGTCAAGGTGGCTATAGATGTCACTTTCCTAGAGTCCTTAAGTGCAAAACAGTTGCGCTCAGGATTTTCTGAAGTGATAAAACACGCACTTATATATGATGAAAAAATGTGGGAAGAGATACGATCTATAAGACACATAAGTCCTAAGAATATAGAGAAGTTTATTCCAAAATCCATAGATATAAAAAGCTGTATAGTAAGGGTCGACCCAAGGGAAAAGGGACCCAGAAAAGCACTTAATTTTGGACACACCATAGGTCATGCTATAGAATCGTTGTATTTGAACGATCCGAATAAAAAAACACTATTACACGGAGAAGCAATAGCTATTGGGATGATTGCAGAGGCTTATATCTCTCATATAAAATTAGGATTACCCATTTGCAGTGTTCAAGAGATAGAAGAATATATTTTCTCTGTACATGAGTTAGTATATATAGATAAGTTTGATTTTTCTAGCGTTATAGAACTCATAAAGTACGATAAGAAAAATGAATTGGGGACAAATAGTTTTTCTCTACTCTGTCAGATAGGAAAATGTCAGACGGATATTTCTGTAGAAGCAGATATTATATCGCAATCTTTATTGTATTACAACCGTAAAAGATCATCGATCTAGTATTAACTATTAATCGAACTCAGGTTTAAAAGGACAATGCTCTTTTAAACGATTTTTTTAAAAATAATGTGATCGATAAGAGGCTAAAAAAAACGTATTAAAAAAATACATTTCACTACCTTAGCTGCCCTTATATCAGGGCTTATAAATTGTAATATGCAAAACTATTTATCAAAAAAAGAAGAGGATTATTCCAAGTGGTATAACGAGTTGGTAGTAAAAGCTGGTCTAGCTGAAAACTCAGGCGTAAAGGGATGTATGGTCGTAAAGCCTTATGGATATGCTATTTGGGAGAAGATCCAGGCAGAACTGGATAAAAGGTTCAAAGATACAGGGCATGTAAATGCTTATTTTCCAATTTTCATTCCCAAATCTCATATGAATAAAGAAGCAAAACACGTAGATGGTTTTGCTAAGGAATGTGCTGTAGTCACACATTACAGATTAAAGAATGATGAAAATGGAAATTTAGTAGTAGATGAAAATGCAAAATTAGAAGAAGAGCTCATAGTCAGGCCCACTTCAGAAACCATCATATGGGATACTTATAGAAAGTGGATACAGTCGTACAGAGATTTACCTATTTTGATAAATCAATGGGCGAACGTAGTGAGATGGGAGATGAGAACTAGATTTTTTCTCAGAACCACAGAGTTCTTATGGCAAGAAGGACATACCGCTCATGCCACAAGAGAAGAAGCCATAGAAGAGGCTAAGACAATATTAGATTTATATTCTGATTTTGTTCAAGATTTTATGGCTATTCCTGTCATAAAAGGAATTAAAACCGACAGTGAAAGGTTCGCTGGAGCAGATGAGACATTCTGCATAGAAGCACTTATGCAAGATGGAAAGGCTTTGCAAGCTGGAACTTCTCATTTCTTAGGTCAGAACTTCGCTAAGGCTTTCGACGTTAAATTTTCCGATGAAAAAGGAGACACCAATTTTGTATGGGCCACATCTTGGGGTGTTTCCACCAGGCTAATGGGAGCTCTAATCATGACGCACTCGGATAATAAAGGACTTGTATTACCACCTAAGCTAGCGCCTCTACAAGTAGTCATAATCCCTATATATAGAGATGCGAAAGAGTTAAAAGAGATATCAAATAGGGTTGAAGAAATAAAAAAATCTATAGATGCAAAAGGCATATCTGTGAGATATGACGACAATGACAATAAAAAGCCAGGATGGAAATTCAATGAATACGAATTAAAAGGAGTGCCTGTGAGAATCAGTATTGGGATGAAAGAATTAAAAGAAAATACTGTAGAGTTAGTTCGTAGAGACACTCTAGTTAAAGAGGTAATATCCCAAGATATATTAAGCGAAAAAATAGAAATCACATTAGAAGACATGCAGTTTGATCTATTAAAAAAGGCTGAGGAATTTAGAGCAAAAAATACTGTAGAGGTCAACTCTTATGAAGAATTCAAAGAAGTTTTAAAGCAAAAAGGTGGATTTATATCAGCTCATTGGGACGGAACTTCCCATACCGAAGAAGCGATAAAAAAGGAAACTCAGGCATCGATAAGATGTATATTATTAGATTCCAAACAAGAGGAAGGAAAATGCATCTACTCTGGTGAGCCTTCTAATAGAAGAGTTATCTTCGCTAAGGCTTATTGATCTATGACAATAGAGGAGATACAAAAAGAAATAATAGAGGAGTTCTCCCTTTTCGACAATTGGTTAGATAAGTATGAACATCTCATAGAGATAGGTAAATCGATGTCTGTGATGAGTCAAGAGCACAAAACAGATGACAATATCATAAAGGGATGCCAATCTAGAGTGTGGCTTTACGCTCATATAAAAGATGACAAAGTATATTTTTCTGCCGATAGTGATACGGTTATCACCAAAGGGTTAATAGCTCTTATGTTGAGGGTATTCAATGGCCAAGACCCATTGCTAATAGCTCAATCTAACACTGATTTTATAGATGAAATAGGCTTAAAAGAACACTTGACTCCTACACGATCTAACGGCTTATTAGTTATGATAAAACAAATAAAATTTTACGCTATAGCCCTAAAGACCAAAATGAAAAACTGATAGTCAGATCATATGAACTTTTTCAACTAAAAATAGTTATTCAATGTTGATTTACACTTCTCTTTTTATCAGAAGGATTTAATATACATTTGGGGTAAATAAAGATTTAATATTTTTGTTGTAATCAATATAGCGTTATACTAAATATGACTAAAATAATAGCCATAGCTAATCAGAAGGGGGGGGTGGGCAAAACGACCACATCTGTCAATTTATCTGCCGCATTAGGAGTTTTAGAAAAAAAAGTATTACTCATAGATGCCGACCCACAAGCCAATGCTACTTCAGGATTGGGAGTCGATGCCATAAGTTATAATAAGGGTACCTATCAATGTTTAGGACATGAGTTCCCTGCAAGAGAATGCATAATATCTACGAGTACTCCAAATGTAGATCTAATGCCTTCTCATATTGACTTAGTAGCCACCGAGATAGAATTAGTCAATATAGAAAATAGGGAATACATGTTGAGAGATGCAGTATATCCCATATGTGATAATTACGACTATATCATTATAGATTGTGCTCCATCTCTAGGTCTGTTGACTCTGAATGCTCTCACTCTCGCCAGATCTATTATAATCCCCATACAGTGCGAGTACTATGCCCTTGAAGGTTTGGGAAAACTTCTAAACACCATAAAAAGCGTACAAAACACTCATAATAAAGAATTAAATATAGAAGGTATTTTGCTGACTATGTACGACCCGAGACTTAGACTGTCAAATCAAGTGTTGAACGATGTGACAAAACATTTCGAGCACATAGTGTTTAAAACTATTATACACAGAAATATTCGTTTGAGTGAAGCTCCTAGTTTTGGCCAAAACATAATGGAATACGATATTGAAAGTAAAGGTGCTATTAACTATATGAATTTAGCCAGTGAAATCATAGAGAAAAATAATTGAAACTATGGCAAAGAAAGTATTAGGTAAAGGATTATCTGCCCTTCTAGGGCAACCTTCTCTGGGAGATAAAGAAATAAAAGAAGTAGTCAATACAATTATAGAGATAGATATAGATAAAATATCTCCTAACCCTTTCCAACCTAGAACAAATTTTAATTCTGAACATATTAAAGAACTGTCAGAATCTATTGAGCAATTAGGTGTAGTACAGCCTATTACTGTAACCATTTTAGAAAATGGTAAATTCCAATTACTGGCAGGAGAACGAAGATTAAGGGCTAGTAAATTAGCTGGCATAAAAACTATTCCAGCCTACATAAGAGTATCTGACGACCAAGAAATGCTAGAGATAGCACTGGTCGAAAATATACACAGACAAGACTTAGACGCTATAGAAATAGCTCTATCATATAGAAGGCTCATAGACGAATGTAACCTTACTCAAGAAGAGATGAGTCAAAGAGTGAGCAAGGATCGTTCTACCATTACCAATTACCTCCGACTTCTAAAACTAGATCCCATAATACAAAGCGGTATACGAGATAAAATTATAAGTATGGCACATGGTAGAGCCCTCATTAATATTGAAGACCACAATATACAAATGGACCTCTACAAAGAGATAGTAGCAAAAAATTTATCAGTGAGGAAAACCGAGGAACTAGTAAGAAATTATCATCATAAAAAAGTAGCGCCAACGATTATTCCTCTGTCTGAAAAATACAAAGCCGATGAAAAAAAATTGTCTTCCCTCTTGGAAAGCAATGTGGAATTAAAAGTAAACAAAGCTGGCAAAGGAAAAATTATAATTCACTTTAACAACGATATAGATCTCAATAGAATAAAGGGAATATTAAACAATTAATTGTATTACTAGGGTAGTATGAAATTGAAAAAAATACACTTGTTAATAATATTAATATTTCCTATTTACTCTTGTTTTGCTCAAATAGATGAGCTAGACAATGATAAAGAGTCTGATGATAAAATAGAACAAAACAGTAATGAAAATTCTGTCGATCAGATAGAAAGTAACAATATTGAAAGTTCTGCCGTTGAACTAAAAGATAGTGACTATCAAATTAAAAAACTTTTAAATACTGTATATAAATCACCTTCAAAGGCTACTTTTTATTCTTCGGTCCTACCAGGATTAGGACAAGTTTACAATGAAGATTATTGGAAAATACCAGTTATATATGCAGCCATGAGTCTCTGTGCATACTATGGAGTAATATACGATTTGAAATACGAACAATTTAGAAAAGCCTATTTCATAAGACAAAAAGGCGAAAAAGATGAATTCTATGACACTTACAGCAATGAAAACACTTTATTAAGGGGGCAGGACATATACCTTAGATTGAGAAATGTATCACTAATTGTATTAACGGGAGTATATGTACTCAATATAATAGATGCTTTAGTTTATGCTCATCTATACAGCTTCAATACCGACATTGCTCTATCTATAAAGCCGAATCTGATATTAGATAGGAATGATATACACTCTGTGGGATTAAAAATAGCATATGATTTTTAAATTATGAATATAGCTCTTTTAGGATATGGTAAAATGGGTAAGGCTATTGAAAAAACCGCTGTTGAAAAAGGATATAAAATAGTCGCCAGAATAGAAAAAAAGCAGAGTAATATAAATTTTAACAATGCAGATATAGCAATAGAATTTAGCACTCCATCAGGCGCTTTTGAAAATATTAAACAGTGTATAGAAAATAAGATTCCTGTCATATCTGGCACTACTGGATGGTTAGATAATTACCCCCAAATAGTAGAATTATGTACAAAACACGAAGGCACATTTTTGTATTCTTCTAATTTTAGTATAGGAGTAAATATATTTTTCGAAATAATAAAAAAGACTTCTAAGATTATGAGTAAATTCAAAAATTACTCTGTAGGCATAGAAGAAATTCATCACACAGAAAAAAAAGACAGCCCTAGTGGAACGGCTATTAAAATTGCTGAGGAAATAATAAATCAAACAGATAAGACACGATGGATTTTAAACCATTCTCAAAGGCCTGAAGATATACCTATAGTGGCAAAGAGAGTGGATAATACAACGGGAACACACACGGTTTTATATAAGTCTGATATAGACGATATAGAAATAAAACACACTGCCCATAGCAGAGAGGGATTTGTAATGGGAGTAATGTTAGCCTCAGAATGGATTTTGGGGAAAAAAGGAGTCTTCTCTTTTAGAGATATTCTAGAGCTGTAAGGCGCACTAAATTTTTAATAAAAAAACATGAATAACTTTATATTACTACTCATCGTAGGTCATATATATCTCTTTTTTAGAAATTGTAATCTCTTTAAAAGGGCGGGTTATTCTCCATGGAAATCAGCAATACCAATATATAATACAATCATCATTCTAAAAATTATACAACGCCCTTGGTGGTGGGTATTTTTAGTTTGGTGCCCTGCTGTCAATGTAGTCATGTTGCCAGTAATATGGGTAGAGCTAATAGATCGTTTTGGAAAGAGAAGTAGAAATGAAAAAATATTCGTGGTGCTGAGCTTGAGCACTTATATACTTTATATTAATTATTTCGACAAGAGCCCTTACAACAAACAAAGTATAAAAAAGAAAGACAATACTTTTTTTGGATCGCTTTTATTTGCTGTTGTAGGAGCTAGCATCATACGAATATTTACTTTCGAAGCATATACCATTCCTACATCTTCTATGGAGAAATCTATGTTAGTGGGAGACTTTTTATTTGTAAATAAATTGATATACGGTGTACGAATCCCCATGACATTTTTTTCTTTACCATTAATTCACGACAAGATACCATTTATCAATATTCCCTCTTATATAAAAGAAATACAGCTCCCTTATTTTAGAATGCCAAAAATAGCAGATATCGAAAATAATGACATTGTCGTGTTCAATTGGCCAGCAGATACTCTAGATGAAAGGCAAAACACAGTAATCAAGCCAATAGACAAAAAGATAAATTACATAAAGAGATGTGTAGCTATCAGTGGTGATTCATTAGAGATAAAATCTGGAACTCTATTTGTAAATGCAAAACAAGAATCTGAAACCGATAGAAAAAAAATACAATTTTTATATACTGTTATGACAGATGGCACGAAATTGAACACAAAAATATTAAGTGAGAAATTTAATATTACCGAGAAAATAAGTGAATTATACAACAATAAATACCTTTTGTTTCTAACAGGAGATAGTGCAAAAAAAATTGCTGATATAAAAGGTGTTATATCAGTTGAGAGACATATTTATCCAAAACAAGTTGCTGATCCTAGTATTTTCCCAAAGGGAGAAAAGTGGAACGCAGATAATTACGGCCCCATTCTCATACCCGAAAAGGGATCTACTGTGGAGTTAAATACGGATAATTTACCCCTTTATGAAAGGTTGATTTCCGTATATGAAAATAACACTTTACAAGTAAGAGGAAATGATATTTTCATAAATGATCAAATAGCGTCGACTTATACTTTCAAACAGAATTACTATTGGATGATGGGAGATAATCGTCATAATTCCTTAGACTCTCGTTTTTTTGGCTTTGTTCCTGAAGATCATATAGTAGGTAAACCCGTTCTTATTTGGATGAGTTGGGACTCTACAAAAGAAGGTCTGGAAAAAATCAGATGGGAACGCCTAATAAGTGTAATACACGGAGAGGGTAAACTCAAATCTTATTTAATACCATTTCTAATAATCATAACGATTTTATATTCGGGAACGAAATTATATAGGATGAGAAGAAACAAAAAATCTGCGTGAAAAAAGGATTGTTTTGCCTAAGTTATTTTCCTCCTATAGAATATTATTTTAGATGGATAAATCACTTACCAATACTCGAGTGGGAAGAACATTTTCAGAAACAATCTTATAGAAATAGATTCTGTATTTTCGGAGCAAACGGAAAATTATGCTTGAGTATTCCAATAATCCACACAGGTGACAATAACCAAAAGATAAGAGATGTAAAAATATCTTATGATCACCTTTGGCAATCTCATCATTGGAACTCTATATATTCAGCCTATAGATCATCACCTTATTTTGAATTCTATGAAGAAGAAATTAAACTGATCTTTGAGAAAAAAGAACAATTCTTAGTAGACCTAAATATTAAAATACACGAGGTCATTTCTAATATCCTAGAGATAAAGCCCTTTTATGAAAAAACAAATACTTATAAATCACAAATAGATTCTGACACTGTAGATTTTAGAAAAATTCACCCCAAAATAAAAAGTGAATTGACATTCCCTCCTTATACACAGGTCTTCTCAGATAAACACGGATTTTTAGCCAATCTGAGTATTTTAGATTTAATCTTCTCGGAAGGACCTAACGCCTCTCAATACCTAGAATTATTACTAACTGAAAACTCTTTTTAGAAAGAGATTCTCACTTGCTTTGTCTTGTGTTTATAACTTCTTAAATAGCCTCTTGACTATATATTCAAACGCCTTTTTCTAAAAAAAGACACAATACCTATAAAAATTATACTCACTATTATGTAATATATAAAATCAGGTATTGGCAAGGGATCGCCTTTTGCATAAGAGTGCATTCCTCCTAAATAATAATTAACCCCAAAATAGGTCATTATTATAGAGCCTAATCCCAATATCGAAGCCATATTAAATTGAAAAACACCCTTTAAAAAAGGAACTAACCTCATATGAAGTATCAGAGAGTACACGAAAATACTTATGAAAGCCCATGTCTCTTTAGGGTCCCATCCCCAATATCTACCCCAGGATTCATTCGCCCAAACACCTCCCAAAAATGTGCCTATGGTCAACATAAATAGCCCTATTGTTATGGTCATCTCATTTATATAGGTCAATTCTTTTATAGTCAACACTATCCTATCTGTATTTTTTTTGCTTGAAAAAATCATTATGATCAAAACTAATAATCCCAACAGAGCTCCTAAAGCTAGAAAGCCATAACTAGCCACAATGACAGATACGTGAATAGACAACCAATAGGATTTTAAAACTGGTTGTAAATTGGTTATCTCTGGATCTAGCCAATTCAGACTGGCAACCCACAGTATCAACGAAGCTAAAATAGCAGTAGAAGAAAGAGTTATAGGAGATTTTTTACAGAATATTATCCCCGATAAAATAGTGGCCCAACCTACATAAATCATACTCTCATATCCGTTACTCCAAGGGGCATTTCCAGAGATGTACCACCTTAAAATCAAACCTAAAGTATGAGCTATAAAACACAGTACAGTAAGGCCTCCTAAAAAAAATAAAGAATAGTTTAATACTCTAGAACGATTGATAAATATAGTGGCAAAACAAACCATCAGCATAGATATGCCCAACAAGAGATAGTATTTGAACAACCTGTTGAAAATATCTACTTTGTTATAAAATATCTCGGCCTCTATTTTACTGTCAGATGGAATTATCTCCCAACCGTATTTCCTCTGGAATTTACTTATGTATTCTATTTTTTTATCTGCATCTTTCCAATTTCCTGTCTCTTTAGCTTTTTTTAACTCTTCTAGATACCAACCAAAGACATTTGTTATAAATAGGGAATCTTTCTTTTGGAACATACTGATATCACCCACAGGGGAATACCATTTATTATCACTGTCATTTGGAAGTGGAAATATCTCTAAAAAACCTTTGTGTAAAAGAGAATATAAAATATTTATTCTCTCGTCTAGGGCCATAATAGCCTTGTCGTATTCAGTTCGTGCCAAAGGCTTTTTTTTATACGATTTAGAGACTTCATCTCTCAATAGATAAGTGCCTTTTTCGTCGAAAGCATCTAGAAAAGCTATATACTTTTTTGCTTCAAATTTGTTTCGTAAATCCTTATTACTGACATATATAAAAGGGATATGTTGCCAAGACATAGGATTAGACATCATAGATATAAACACCTGATTAGCACTGTAATTCTCAAAGTGATTTTCCCTGTGTATCTTCCTCAGAATCTTAGAAGCCAATGTGTTGATAGGTTCTATTCGGCCCTTGTTTTGAACCAAGAGATATCCCACCTTTTCAGAGTGCTGCTTATCTATGGCAATAGTTTTCTTTATAGAGTCTACATCTATACTCTTATTATTTACTTCATTAATTTGAGCATTTGAGTTAAGAAAAGGCACAGATAATAAAAAGAGCAAAATTTGTTTTTTCTCACTTATGATATCTATCTTTTTCTTCAGCTTTGAGAACCTAGATTTTTTACTAAAAAGAGTCCAGGACATTCCTATTAGCAATAACATATAACCTATATAGCTGACTGTGGTACCTAAAAAATCGTGATTTACAGAAAAAACTGAACCCTTCTCATCTGAATCAAAAGAAGATTGAAAAAATCTATACCCTCTGTAATCCAAGACGTTATTCATAAAAATCCTATAAGGAATAATCACATCATTTTGTTGGTCTATGACTGTAACCTCACTAGCAAAGGAAGAATAACTACTTATAGTTCCAGGATACTTTTCAGCATTAAACTTATCTAACCTAATAGCAAATGGCAAATCTATTTTTTTAGCACCATACCTAATATTTACATTTAATCCGCCTATTTCTATTTCTTTCATCTTGTTAAAAGAGCCTTTGCCCCCTTTTAATTCGACCTTTTTACTCTCATGGTTTAGACAGACATCTAGAATTAAAACATCTTCAGCATTATCCTCTTTATCACCTTTTATCCACTTAAAACTAAGACTGTCAAAAACCTCTTTGAGAACTATTTTGACTCCTGAAAAATCATATAAGGTAGCTTGGTTAAAGCTATGGGTCATATCCTTTTCTAAAGATCCTTCGTGTTTATCTGACATGCGCATAAAAGTGGTGGGAAAAGGAGAGTTAAAGTACAATTCTCCATCTTTTAAAAAGATATTTACAGCTCCTTTTTGCTCATTGTTCAAAGTGAAGACCAAATTGTTAATCAATTTAGTTTCTAAATCTTGTATATATATATTATCTCGGCCATTATCCGAAGTGCTTACTAAGTGTAAAGTATACTTGCCTCCAGGAGATTGGATTAGATCTCTTTTGGCGTTGGGGATAAAATCTACATATTTCAAGAATATTTCTCGGTCTAAAAAATCGTACTTATGTTCGAAATATCGGTTGCCTATTTCCGATAGATTTTTTCTTTTTGGAGCATATACTTTTTGCTGATTATCATTATCTATCCTAACTTGCAAGTAATTATTATAAGACAAAATATAATCGCTTTGTTCTCCCTCTCTAATATGCATAATGCCCTCAAAACTGATATACCTAGTAATTGCACCTCCTAGCAGGATTACTATAAAAGCTATATGAAAAGTTAGAAGAGAATACTTTTTTCTCTCGATTAGCTTATACTTAAATATATGACCTATAAAATTTATAGCTAACAAAACCTGTATTACTTCAAACCACAGAGCTTCATATATAATATTTTTTGCTGCAGGAGTGCCGTAATCATTTTCTATAAAAGTGCCAAGAGCCATAGATACAGCATATGTTAGTATTAATATCAACGCCAGCTTGGTAGAAAATAATACTCTTTCTATACTATTGGTTATTTTAATATTAGTCTTTTTGTTTTCCATAAATTATTATGCCATCTCTTTCTTTATCTTATCGAATAACTCCTTGACAGATTCATTTCTGACGATTGCTCCACGAGTCACATAGGAAATTTCACCACTCTCTTCTGAAACTATTATAACCAAAGAATCAGTGTCTTCTGTAATCCCTACGGCCGCTCTGTGTCTGAGTCCCATATTTCTAGGTATGTGTTTTTTTTCGGACACTGGTAACACTGCCCTCACTGCTATGATTTTATTCCCCCTAACTATGATAGCTCCATCGTGCAAAGGGCTATTTTTAAAAAATATACTCTCTAAAATAGCTGAATTCAACTCTACATTCATATCGATTTTGGTCTGAATAATATCGTCCAAATTATTATTGCGTTCTAATACTATGAGAGCCCCAGTCTTGGTAGAAGAAAATAGCTGACAGGCATCCATTACTGCTTTTAAGTCTATCTTCAAATCTAAAACCATATTATCGCTGAAGAAACGATTCATAATAAAAGGGATATTAGTGAACTTGCTCGTACCTATCATCAACAAAAAAGTCCGTATCTCTTGTTGAAATACAACTACCAAAATTAATACACCAACGCTTACTATCTTGTCTAAAATCTCATTTAGAAGCACCAAATCTAGCATCCCTACCAACTTCCAAACAACTATAACTATTAATGCTCCAATAAAGATATTAAGAGTTACTTTCCTCTTTAAAAATATATAACCTTGATAGATCAGTATAGCTACTAATATAATATCTATTATGTCTAATACCCCGAAGTCTATATAATTCACAACGTATTATATTTGTGACAAACTTAGAAAATATCTATAATAGGTAAAAAATCCTTGGGGAAGTACAGAATGTATTTTACCTCATCGGTAGAATTGCATATGAATTTGTAGTGTTGCGATACATCACACATATTAATTAAATTATTATTCTCATCCAAGAATTTTATACTATCCTTTATATTACATGTGTTTCTAGCTTCTATCTGACCTATGAAGTACGAACTCTGTTCTAAGGTGATTCCGTATTTATCACCTATTCTTTTTTTTACATCTTCTATCTTTTCAAGATCAAATGGGGTCGATGATATCTTGGTTTTAAATAATTTTCTATTTATCAACATAGAACTCAACTTAGACAATATCAAATCTTCTGCGTATTGCCATTTCTTTACCAAACACATTATATCGGAATCATCTATATGACTAAATGCCTCTAATGTGTTTTGTTTGTTTTCATCTAGAAAGGCTTTATCATTATTATTTCTCAGGAAAAATCCTATTCCATCAGATGGTAAATCAAACCCCTCTTTAACTAATTCCTTGGCTCTTCTAAATATGTTTTTTAGTATGACCTCTGTAGAGGTACTCGTCTTGTGTAAGTAGACCTGCCAATACATAAATCTCCTGGCAAAAATGAATTTCTCAACCGAGTATATTCCCTTTATATCTATTACTAACTCATCCTCGACTATGTCTAGCATAGAGAGTAATCTCAAAGAATTTATATCTCCTTCTATCACACCTGTATTGAAACTATCTCTCTTTAAATAATCTAGTCTATCCATATCAAATTGACTAGATACTAACTGATGTAAAAATTTCTTTTGATAATCACCTTTAAAGATTTCTATAGCCATAGACAGTTTCCCTTGAAATTGATCGTTTAGAATAGTCATAAACTCTAAAGACAATTTTTCGTGATGCACTTCTAAGATTATATTTTCCAATGCATGAGAATAAGGACCATGCCCTATATCGTGTAATAGTATAGCTATCAAAGCTGCTTGCTTTTCTTGTTGGGTTATGACATTCCCCTTAGATATTAAGGTATCTAAAGCAATATTCATAAGATACATAGCTCCTATGGCATGACTAAACCTAGTGTGATGCGCACTCGGATATACCATATGCGTTAAGCCTAGCTGATTTATTCTCCTCATCCTCTGCAAATACCTAGTCTCTATTAACTCGAGTATGAGAGGGTCCTTCATATTTATGGGACCATAAATAGGATCGTTAAACGCAATGTTTTTTTCTAATGGTATTTTTTTCAAGGTAAAATTCTCATCTATTGATCTACTTCCCCAATCTTCTCTTTTACCACTGCCTTTAACTCTTCTAATAAAACAGGGTCTTCTTTCAGAATACTCTTTACATTTTCTCTGCCTTGAGCTAACTTTTTATCTTTATAACTAAACCAAGATCCGCTCTTTTTCAAAACGTCGAAATCAACAGCTAAGTTTAGGATTTCACCTATTTGAGAGATGCCTTCACCATATATGATATCGAATTCTGCAGTCTTAAATGGAGGAGCTACTTTGTTTTTTACTACCTTGACCTTTGTGGGATTTCCAATGACCTTATCTCCATCTTTTATAGCTGGTTTCTTTCTGATATCCAATCTAATAGTAGAGTAAAATTTCAATGCATTACCTCCTGTGGTGGTCTCAGGATTGCCGTATATAACACCTATTTTATCTCTTAGCTGATTTATAAAAATCATAGTGCACTTAGTCTTACTAATAGAAGAGGTTAGCTTTCTCAAGGCTTGAGACATCAGCCTGGCGTGAATTCCCATTTTTGAATCTCCCATCTCTCCATCTATCTCACTCTTTGGAGTGAGTGCAGCCACAGAGTCTATCACTATTATATCTATAGCCCCTGATCTGATTAAGTTATCTGCTATCTCAAGAGCCTGCTCTCCATTATCTGGTTGAGAAATAATGAGTTCTTCTATATTTATACCTAATTTCTTGGCGTAAAACATATCGAAAGCGTGTTCGGCATCTATAAAGGCTGCTGTGCCATTTAATTTTTGAGCCTCATTTATAGCGTGTAGCGTTAAGGTCGTTTTTCCAGAAGACTCAGGACCGTATATCTCTATTATTCTCCCACGAGGATAACCCCCTACTCCCAAAGCTAAATCCAAGCCTAAAGACCCTGTAGGAATAACATCTATCTCTCTTATAGGCGCATCGCCCATCCTCATTACGGTTCCCTTGCCATAAGATTTATCTAGTTTATCTAAAACTAGATCTAAAGCTTTTCGCTTTTCTTCCCTTTGTTTGTCTGATTGTTTGTCCGACATTTTTATTTCAATATTTGATTTGTGTGATCTTTGGTCTTAACATCAGTAATTACTTCTTCTATAATGCCGTTTTCATCTATTATAAAAGTAGTTCTAAAAATACCGTTATATGATTTTCCCATAAATTTTTTTTCTCCAAAAACCCCATAAGCTTCAACTACTTTTTGATCCGTATCAGACAAAAGAGAATAAGGCAATTCTTTTTTTTCCTTGAAACTGAGTTGCTTGCTTTGTGTATCGCAACTAACACCTAAAACCTGATAATTATTTTCTTCTAATTTTGAATAATTGTCTCTTAGGTTACAAGCCTCTGCAGTACATCCTGGGGTGTTAGCTCTTGGATAAAAAAATAAGACCAATTTTTTCCCTTTAAAATCCGAAAGAGATACGGTTTGACCGTCTTGATCTTTTGATGTGAAATGTGGGGCTACATCACCTTTTTTTAAATGAGTCATAAAACTAATATTTTTTGGAACGGAACTTCTAAGTGTTGAAACAAAAGTAATATTAATGTGCAAAATCTATTAACTAACTTTTAATATTTCATTTTATTTACTTTTGTCAGCGTCTAAAAAAACCTATAAATAAAGCACATCAATAGCAAATCAATTATGAAAGTAGGTATAATCATGGGAAGCAAAAGCGACTTACCTGTCATGGAAGAAGCAAATCAATTTCTAAAAAATATGGATATAGAGACCGAAGTCAGAATTGTCTCAGCTCATAGAACCCCAGAAAAAATGTTTGAATACGCTTATTCTGCACACAATAGGGATATCAAAGTTATCATAGCAGGAGCAGGAGGGGCAGCTCATTTACCTGGAATGGTAGCCTCCCTATCTCCTCTTCCTGTAATAGGAGTCCCAATAAAATCTCGTAATTCTATAGATGGATGGGATTCTATACTGTCCATATTACAGATGCCCTCTGGAGTGCCCGTGGCTACTGTAGCCCTAAACGGAGCCACAAATGCTGCTATATTAGCAGCTCAAATAATAGGCGTTCACAATGAAGATGTTAAAAATAAAGTAATAGAATTTAAAAAGTCTCTTGCAGAAAAAGTTGGATAACCTTTAGTTCCCTATAGTGCCTCTTCGACTTGTATTCCATTTTTGGTGTATACTAAAAAGGCTTTTATACTTTCCAATCGCTCTAGCCTTTTTAAAGTTGATATATATTGTTTTATCTGAATTTTATCTTCGTCTTTTTTTTCACCTGTTTTAAAATCTAAAATGCCTATAGATTTATCTGGAAATACAACTACTCTATCGGGGCGCAGCACTTTTCCATCTTCCAATACAATGTCTCTTTCATTTATTGTATAAACATCACTTGAAAAGAAAGGTTTTATTTTTTTGTGATTTACAATACCCTCTATCAATCTGTGTAACTGATTTTTTTCTTTATAATTTATAATTCCCTCGTTTAGGGTGTTGATCAATACTTTTTTTAGATCTTTCTCTGATTCTATTTTAGATAAGATATCGTGTATTGTGTTTCCAAATAGCGTTTTAGGATTATCTATCCATCTCTTCTGAGCTTGTACCTCTATGGATAACTGATCTCTTTTTCTCCAGTTGTTAAACACTATATTCTCTACAGTATATGTCGACTTATGATCATTTTTCTTGTTTGAAAAACACTTTTGCACTCCCAACTCATAACTAGATCTGCCCTTTAGAAATAGTTCCATTATATGGCTGACATCAGATATATCATCTATGTTTTTTTTCTTAGTCGTATTGGTAAATAAATACAAGTGTTCTTGAGCTCGGGTAAATGCTACGTATAATAAATTTAGGTTGTCAAAAAAAACATTTTGTTTTATCATTTGATGATTTTCAGAATATTTGGCAGATATATCAAAAGATATTCCGTTTATATCAATAGAGTCTATCTCTTTGGAGAGATTTATCTTCCAATTTAAAAAAGGGATTATCACTATTGGAAATTCAAGGCCTTTAGATTTGTGTATGGTCAGTATTTTTACTCCATTATTCGATTGTGATGATATTGAAGCTCTGTCTTTTCTTCTAGTGTCCCAATACTCTAAAAATTTGTGTAAGTCGTCTATATTTCTACTTGTAAAATGTAATATCTCATCATATAAATTTTGTATGTAAACATTACTTTTATACTCCTCATCTAGGAACTTAAAAGCTAAAAATTCTGTTAATTCGTAAATGGATAGTTGATTTATAAAATCCAATTTTATGTCGTGTCTTTTAAAAAAACCCAAAATATCTACATCTTTAGATATAAAATCCATTTCCCCTAAAAAAATCAATATATGGGCCAAATATTTTTTATCCAAAGGGTTGGCTAAGGCTTTTAAAATACTGATTAAAAAATTTATTTCAGAGTGATTTTTCAACAACAGCCCTTCCGAAGAGATTACTTCTATATTGTTAGATATTAAATATTCTGCTATTAGTTTAATTTCACTATTATTTCGAACTATTACAGCTATATCACCTTTTAGATATCCTTTGCTTAGGCATTGCTCTATTTTGATTTTAATCTCTGATAAAACAGTTTCTTGATCTTTTTCCAGAGTACTTATTTGCACAAACCCCTCATTATGTAAATTCTGAGCGCCTACCTTTTGCTGACTATCGTAAACTTTAATATTTTCTTTATCCTCTAAGATATTTTTTACAGAAGAGAAAAACACATTGTTGAATTCTACTATTTTTCCAGCGCTTCGGAAATTGTATTCTAGTGTCTTTTGAAAGTTATTAGGGTCAGAAGAAAGATCTAAGAATTGTTTTACATTTCCATTTCTCCATCTATAGATGGCTTGTTTCCCATCTCCTACCAAGGTAACATCACCGCCTTGGGATGTAGAATTTTCTAAAAGAGGTAAAAAATTATGCCACTGCATAGACGAAGTATCTTGGAATTCATCTATAAAATAGTGTTTGTATTTTTCTCCTATTTTCTCATATATATACCGAGCTGGTAGATTTTTTATTCTCTTTGATATGAGTTTGTTAAAATCTGAAATGAAGATGATATTATTTTCCTTTTTTATATTTTCTATCTTCTCATTTACTTTGTGTAAAAGTATAGTGGGATAAAGTTTTTTTTGTGCGTTTTTATATCTCTCTATTTCTTCTGTTTTCTCAACAGAAAAATTAATAAAAGAGATAATATCACTTTCCATAGACAGTACTGTGTCTTCATCTGAGGCTCTGCTTTTTGGACACCAAGTCGACTCTCCATTAATGCACTTTATAAGTGTAGATTGAACTTTTGTTGAATCTCCATTTTCAATTTTGCTGAGATAGTTAGGGAGACAACCGCGTCTAAAACTGTTTTCTAGATCTTTGTCTTTTATTTTATTTAAAAGAGCTCTTGCATTTTCTCTTAAAACTGTTCCATCTGTTTTCTCAGAAAATATTTGTAATAATTCATCTACATCGCTTTTTTTTATTCTCTTTAATTTAGGTAGTCTATCATAAAAAGATTCCCTCTCTATGCTTTTAGATATTTTTATCAAGTCTTTTCTGACATCCCATTTTTCATCTGTATTTATCTTTTGCAAAGCGAATTTTGTTAGAAATGAGGTGGTGTCTTCATCTACATTTATATCTTCCATAAGGCTCTCTACACCTCTTTTTGAGTATGTGCTCATATCTGTTTCTAAACTGAAATTGTTTTGCAGTTTCATTTCCACGGCAAAGACCCTTACGAGCTGATGAAAGAATTTATCTATTGTGCAAATGGGAAAATCTGAATAATTGTGGAGTATATTAGATAATAATTCTACAGCTTTTTTTCTGACAGTATTTTCATCTTCATTTAACTCCTTTGCTATGGAGAGTAATTTTTCATCTTGAGGATTAGATTTTATTTTGATTAAATCACCTATGATCCTCTCACGCATTTCTTGGGCAGCTTTATTTGTGAAAGTCACGGCTAATATATTTTTAAAAGCATAGGGATTCTTATCCAAACATAGTTTTAGATATTCTCTAGTTACAGTATAGGTTTTTCCAGATCCAGCCGAGGCGTTATAGATTATAAAATTTGACATTTTCTAGGGTTATACTCTGTTAAAAGATGTCTTTTTCACACACGATACAAATGTAAACTACTTAGATAATTTGAACTTTCTAAAATGTTCATTATAAATTATTTGACTAGAGTTATTAATAGAGCTCAGGTTAGTGTATAATTTTAGTATATTGTGTTTCTTTAAGAGGATTTAAAGTGAAATTTAAAATAAAATTTATGCTAAAAACATTAATTTTGCCTCTTGTTTTTTAGCTTTGATGCATGTCATAAAAACTATGGATAATTTTTCTTTTTTGAGTGCTCTTAATGCACAGTTTATAGAGGATATGTACTATGATTATACACGTAATCCAGATGGTATAGATCCCTCTTGGAGATCTTTTTTTCAAGGATATGATTTTGGGAAAAAGACTTATGGACAAAATCATAGGCAAGACCATGTGTCAGTCGCTGAAATCCCAGAGGATGTAAAAAAAGAATTTGACGTAATTTCTCTAATAGAAGATTATTCTAAGAGGGGGCATCTATTTACAAGGACTAATCCAGTCAGAAAACGCAGAAAGTACAGACCTAAATTAGATATTGAAAATTATGGGTTGTCCGACCAAGACTTAGAAAAAGAATTCCAAGCTGGTACGACCGTAGGTCTTGGGAGAGCTAAATTAAAAGATATAATATCTCATTTAAAATCGGTCTATTGCAGTTCCATAGGCATAGAATACAAATATATTAGAGATCCCCAACAGGTAGAATGGATAAAAACTAGAATCCATCACAGGGGCAATAAACCAGATTTTAAAGTAGAACAAAAACGACGTATTCTTCACAAATTAAGTCAAGCTGTTGCTTTTGAAAATTTTTTACACTCAAACTTTATAGGACAGAAGAGGTTTTCTATTGAAGGAGGTGAATCTGTCATTCCAGCTCTAGACGCTATGATAGAGAGAGGGGTTAAGTCAAATGTTCAAGAGATTGTAGTTGGAATGTCACACAGAGGCAGGTTAAATGTGTTGGCCAATATTTTCGGGAAGACTTACGATGCTATCTTCAACGAATTTGAAGGGAAAGATTTTGAAGAAGATATTCTATTCGATGGAGATGTAAAATATCATTTGGGCTGGTCTTCTACATATCCAACTCAACAGGGTAAAAATGTAAAGATGACTCTAGCCCCTAACCCTTCTCATTTGGAGTCAGTTGGTTGTGTGGTAGAGGGAATCAGTCGTGCTAAGATAGATAATGAATACAATGGTGATAGTGACAAATTAATTCCTGTAATCATACATGGAGACGCCGCCATAGCAGGTCAGGGGGTTGTCTATGAGATCACTCAAATGGTTAATCTAGACGGATATAAAACAGGAGGGACCATACATTTAGTAATAAACAATCAAATAGGATTTACTACTAATTACATAGATGGACGTTCTAGTACTTATTGTACCGATGTGGGGAAAGTAACTTTATCGCCTGTCATACACGTCAATGGAGATGATGTGGAATCTGTAGTTCACTCTATAGAATTTGCCGTAAATTACAGAATGGCATTTAAAAAAGATATCTTTATAGATCTCTTGTGTTATAGAAAATACGGACACAATGAGGGAGATGAACCAAAATTCACACAGCCTAAGTTGTACGATATAATAGCCAAACATCCAAATCCAAGAGAGATTTACAAAGCTAGATTACTTCAGGAGGGAGTAGCAGGTGAAGATATAGTAATAGAAGAAGAATTAGAGTTTAAAAAGCTTTTGCAGGATAGATTCGACAAATCTAAGGAAAGCAAAAGAAGTGTTATAACGCCATTTATGGAAGAAGAATGGATCGATTATACAATTCCTAGTTCTACCGATGATATATATAAGGATATTGACACTGGATATCCGTTAGAAAAAATAAAACAAATCACCGATGCCATAACTACTATTCCTAAGGATAACTGTTTTATAAAAAAGATAGAAAAGTTATTGTCTAGTAGGAGAGATATGGTCAACAAGACAGACAAAATAGACTGGGGAATGACCGAATTACTGGCTTACGGTTCTCTTTTAGAAGAAGGATTTAATGTGAGGTTATCTGGTCAGGATGTAGAAAGGGGAACTTTTTCACACAGACACGCCATAATAAGAGATATAGATTCAGAAGACAGGGTAAACCTATTAAATAGTATAAGTAAAACTCAGGGCAATATGAGTGTGTTCAACTCTAATTTGTCAGAATATGCAGTTATGGGCTTCGACTATGGTTATGCTATGGCTTCACCTAAAACCCTTACTATATGGGAGGCTCAATTTGGTGATTTCAGCAATGGAGCTCAAATAATAATAGATCAGTATTTGTCCTCAGCTGAGGATAAATGGAAGATCCAAAACGGTTTAGTAGTGCTTTTGCCTCACGGTTATGAAGGGCAAGGAGCTGAACACTCTTCAGCTAGAATGGAGAGGTATTTACAACTGTGCGCTCAAAACAATATGAGAATAGCCAATTGCTCTACTCCATCTAATTTCTTTCATCTCTTGAGAGAACAAATGCACAGGGATTTTAGAAAACCTCTGATAGTATTTACTCCTAAGAGTTTGTTGCGCCATCCCTTATGTACTTCTTCAGTGGAAGAATTAACAAGCGGAAAATTTCAAAAGGTCATAGATGACGATTCTAATGATAAATCTATAGATAAATTAGTCTTTTGTTCAGGTAAATTATACTATGAATTATTATCAGAGAGAGAGAGGTTAAATAGAAAGGATATAGCTCTAGTAAGAGTAGAACAGCTCTATCCTTTTCCTGAAGAAGAAATTATTTCTCTCATAGAGAAGTACAATGCAAAAAAGGTTTTCTGGGTTCAAGAAGAGCCTAAAAACATGGGGGCTTGGTCTCATATTTTATTGAGAGCTAGGCATATCCCTTTTGAATTAATCTCTAGGGATGAAAGCGCTTCTCCTTCATCAGGCTCTATAGTTAGAGCTCTTTACAGGCAGAAGAAGGTAATAGATAGTGTGTTTGAAAAATAAATTTTTACTTAGCTAAAAGTATTAATTTAATACAGTTAGTTGTAAATATCCTAAAATAAAATTGTAGTATGGTAGAAATTAAGATACCTAGTCCAGGTGAGTCAATATCGGAAGTAGAAATAGCATCTTGGCTAGTTCAAAATGGAGATTATGTAGAAAAAGAGCAAACCATAGCTGAGATAGATTCAGATAAAGCTACTTTAGAGCTACCTGCTGAATGTAGTGGTGTGATTCACATAAAAGTGGAGGAAGGAAATACTGTAAAAGTTGGAGAAGTGGTTTGTCATATAGACACCACAGCTTCAAAACCAGACAAAGCAGAATCAGTTAAAAACACAAAACCAACAGTAGAGACTCCTGTAATGGAATGTAATTCTCCTAAAAAAGAATCTTATGCTACGGGAACACCTTCTCCATCTGCTAAAAAAATGATGGAAGAGGTGGGAGTGTCAAAAGTAGATGGATCTGGAAGAGATGGCAGAATAATAAAAGAAGACGTCGTAAAAGCCGTAGCTGCTATGGGATCAAACCCTATTGGCAACAGAGGGGCATCTAGAAAGAAAATGTCTCTGCTCAGGAAAAAGATATCTCAAAGGCTCGTGTCAGTAAAAAACGAGACTGCTATGCTGTCTACTTTCAATGAAGTAGATATGAGCGCTGTGATGTCTCTAAGAGAAAAATACAAAGATAGATTCAATGAAAAACACGGTGTGAAGTTGGGCTTTATGTCTTTTTTCACCAAGGCTGTTGTGAGGAGTTTAGGGTTATATCCTGATGTTGGATCTATGATAGATGGCGATGAACAGATAACTTATGCTTATTCAGATATAAGTATAGCCGTATCAACTCCTAAGGGATTGATGGTTCCTGTCTTAAGGAATGCCGAAACTATGTCTTTTAAAGCTATAGAGTTAGAAATAAAGAAATTATCTATAAAGGCTAGAGAAGGAAAATTGTCTTTGGACGATATGATAGGAGGTAATTTTTCAATTACAAACGGCGGGGTATTTGGATCTATGTTATCCACTCCTATTATAAATCCTCCTCAAAGCGCTATTTTGGGTATGCATAATATAGTCGATCGTCCAGTAGTTGTAAATGGAAATATAGAGATTCGTCCTATAATGTATGTAGCACTATCTTATGATCACAGAATTATAGATGGAAGTCAGTCTGTCAGTTTCTTAGTCGAGCTTAAGAAAGCTATAGAAAACCCTACAGAGCTACTTATGGATGGCAGAGAAGAATTATCCTTAGAATTATAAATTCCCACTTATGTATGTAATAAAAAGAGATGGCAGAAAAGAGAAGGCTTCTTTAGATAAGACAACAGCGAGGATAGAGGAGTTATCATCAGATTTAAATGTAGATCCTATAATGGTGGCACAGAAAGTAGTGGCTGGATTATACGATGGCATATACACCTCTGAGATAGATAATTTTTTGGCTGAAACAGCAGCTATGATGATTATAGATCATCCCGACTATTCTATTTTAGCCTCTAGAATAGCTATAAGTTCTCTACACAAAGAGACCAAAGGTTTTTTAGACTCCACAGAGAAGTTATACCAACAGGGAACGCTATCTAAATCTTATTACGACTTAGTAAAGGCTAATGGTAAAGCATACGAATCTCTTATAGATTACAAGAGAGATTTTGATTTTGAATATTTTGGATTTAAGACCTTAGAGCGTTCATATTTAATTAAATACAAAGGCTTTTCGTATGAGAGGCCACAGGATATGTATTTGCGAGTGGCTATAACTGTAGCTGGCGACGATTCCATAGAAAAAGTTAAAGAGATCTATGATTTGATGTCTCAAGGGTATTACACACATGCTACTCCTACATTATTCAATTCTGGCACTACTCTTCAACAGCTCAGCTCTTGCTTTCTCTTAGGTATAGAAGACGACTCCATAGAGGGGATTTTCAACACTTTGAAAGAAACTGCTATCATAAGCAAAACAGCTGGAGGCATAGGAATACACGTACATAATGTAAGAGCTACTGGATCCCCTATAAAGGGGACCAATGGCATTTCCAATGGAATCATCCCTATGCTCAAAGTATTTAACGAAACGGCCAGGTATGTAGATCAAGGTGGAGGCAAGAGGAAAGGAAGTTTTGCAGTATATATAGAACCTTGGCATTTTGATATAGAGGCTTTTTTAGATTTGAAGAAAAATCATGGAAAAGAAGAGTTTAGAGCGAGGGATTTATTCTTAGCCCTATGGGTTCCCGATCTCTTTATGAAAAGGGTAGAAGAAGGAGGAGACTGGACATTGATGAGTGAATCAGATTGCCCTGGTTTGTCTGATGTCTACGGAGATGATTTTGAAAAATTATACACGAGATATGAATTAGAGGGAAAAGGGAAAAAAGTCATCCCTGCTCAACATCTTATGACTAAGATTATAGAATCTCAATCTGAGACGGGGGTTCCTTATATGTTGTATAAAGACGCTTGTAATTCAAAGTCTAATCAAAAGAATATAGGAACCATAAAATCGTCTAATCTATGTGCCGAGGTAATAGAGTATTCCGACGGCAATGAAACAGCTGTATGTAATCTGGCTAGTATAGCTCTCCCTATGTTTGTAGACGGCGATAAATACGATTTTGAAAGTTTACACAGAGTTGCAAAAGTAGTAACCAAAAACTTGGATAAAATTATAGATAAGAATTTTTATCCAACAGAAAAGACATATCGCTCTAACAATAATAATAGGCCTATTGGAGTTGGTGTACAGGGGCTAGCAGATGTGTTTTTCAAACTTAGATTACCGTATGATTCTCAAGAGGCTAGAGCCTTAAACAAAGAGATTTTTGAAACTATATATCACGCGGGCATGGAAGCTTCCATGGAGATTTCAAGAGAAAAAGGTCCTTATAGAAACTTTGAAGGATCTCCTATCTCACAAGGAATATTTCAATTTCAGATGTGGGGAGTCGAGCCGTCTAAGCGATACGACTGGGATAAATTGAGAAAAGATATAAAGGAATACGGCGTTAGAAATTCACTGATTACCTCTTTAATGCCTACGGCTTCTACAGCACAGATATTAGGCAATACAGAAGCTTTTGAAATACAGACTTCAAATATTTACAAGAGACAGACTCTCTCTGGAGAATTTTTGATGGTAAATAAATATCTCATAAGAGAACTAAAAAATATAGGTATTTGGAGCAATGATATGAGGGCCAAGATAATTATTAATAATGGTTCTGTTCAGAGTATTAACGAGATTCCCGATGACATAAAAGAGATATATAAAACGGTATGGGAGATGTCTCAAAGAGTAGTTATAGATATGAGTGCCGATAGAGCTCCTTTTATATGTCAGAGTCAGAGTATGAATCTATGGTTGTCATCTCCTTCTTTAAAACAGGTGTACTCCATGCATATGTACGCTTGGAAAAAAGGTCTTAAAACTGGCATGTATTACCTCAGGACAAAACCATCTGTAAACGCTGTTAAGGTAACTCTGAAAGATGAAAGTGTTTTGAGAAATGTCGAAGATGTTGAAGATTGCATTATGTGCGGTTCTTAAAATTAATGTTTGAAAGTGTTAGCAACAAGATTAAATGATTGTAAAAAATAAATTCAGTTTATTTCCTATAAAGGAGACAGAGATATGGGATAGATATAAATCGCATGAGAGTGCTTTTTGGACCACAGAGGAATTAGATTTTTCTCAAGATATGAAAGATTTTGAGAAACTCTCTGAAGGAGAAAAGCATTTTATAAAGCATGTATTGGCTTTTTTTGCTCAGTCCGAAGGTATGATAAATGAGAATCTACTCACTCGTTTTTATGGAGAGATACACATTGCTGAAGCTAGATGTTTTTTGGCATTACAGGCTTTTAATGAGGTCATACATGCTGAAACATACGCCTTGCAATTAGAGACTTATATTCCCGACATGCAAGAGAGAGAACTTCTTTTTAACGCCATTGAAACGGTTCCAACGGTAAAAAAAAAAGCAGAATGGGTGAAAAAGTGGATAGCCTCTGATAGTCCTTTACCTATACGTTTAGTAGCCTTTGGATTAGTGGAAGGCTTGTTTTTTGCAGGCAGTTTTTGCGCCATATATTACTTTAGAAAAAAGGGTCTTTTACCTGGTCTAGCCGCGAGTAATGACCTTATAGCAAGGGATGAAGGATTGCATTTTAGTTTTTCGGCATTGATGTTTGAGACTATAAATAATTACAAAAACCAAGGTGTATGGGAAGGTATAGTCCGTGAACCTGAGTTAATAGATCAGACAGTATCTCAAGGTCTATTTGAAGAAATAGTTACAGAAGCTGTGCTTTTAGAACAGGAGTTTGTAAACGAGGCTTTGCCCGTATCCCTAATAGGTATGAATGCTAAGTTGATGTCAGAATACATAGAGTCTACAGCGGATCTCATAGCTGAACTGTTTGGATTTGAAAAAGTTTTCAACACAAAAAATCCATTTGACTTTATGAGACTACTTGATGTAGAAGGCAAGACTAACTTTTTCGAAAAAAGAGTTACAGAATATAAAAGGATATCAGATAGAGAAATAATGTTTACCGATGATTTCTAAAATGTCAGAATACACAGTATATGAATTTTACGCAGATTGGTGCTCTCCTTGCAAACAATTTGAGCCAATATTTAAAAATGTAATGGATAAGAGCTTTACAGATATCCCTTATAAGACTATAGATATTAGCAAAAATGAAGATTTAATTGAGAAATTTAACATAAAAAAGATTCCTACTGTAGTAATAACAAAAGGTGAAGAAGAAATAAATAGATGTGGTATAAAATCTGCAATAGATTTTGAACTTTGGCTGAATGAAAATATTCCTACTTCAAGTATAGATAATGTAGTTAATTTTTAAAATTGGTTCTCATTTTTTTTAGGATAAGAGTTACTGTACAACAAATTAAAGATACTACCTGAGTTGGATTAATAATTTTAGTTAAAACATGTGTTATCAATGGTTAGGAAATTGCTGTAGTCATTACGGAGATGCTCTTGTTCTGTTATAACCTGTAAAATTAAAAGCCAAGTATTCCGTTTTTATGCTCTTTCAAAATTGACATTACATTTTTTTACCCATATTTTGAGGATATAAACCAAACTATAATTTTTAATACTCTACCACTTAGACTAATAAAGCACAACAAAACATAAGGGGTTTTGGTAATCTTTTCCTTTAATGCTTTTGCATTTTCCAAATTGTCAAGATCTAAAATTAAAAGATTAGGTTCAAGACAACTTAAGGTAAATTTACATGCGTGTAACCCCTTATGTTATCTATGAAAAATAAGTATATAATTCGTTCAAGAATTTCTGAGGCAAAATTCAGGTCTATTTTGCGGTTATTTTGCATAGATATTGAAGCGAAAAAAGTTAGTAAATTGACTAATGTAAGTCGTTATACTATCAACAAAATTTTTGACAAATTACGTTTGTTAATTGCTCAAAAATGCGAAGAAGAAAGTCCTTTTAATCAAGGGGAAATAGAATTAGATGAGAGTTATTTTGGAGCTAAACGAGTTAGGGGAAAAAAGGGGACGAGGATCAGGGGGAAAAGTTCCAGTATTTGGTATGTTAAAGAGAGAGGGTAAAGTTTATACACAAATTGTAAAAAACTGCTCATCATCAGTAATAATACCTATTGTAGAGAGCAGAGCAAGTAAAGAAAGTACAATTTATACTGATGGGTTTAAGTCTTATGACGGCTTGGTAAACTATGGTTATAAGAGGCATTATAGAGTAAAACATAGTGAAAATGAATTTGCTAGAGGAGTAAATCACATTAATGGAATTGAGAATTTTTGGGGACTATGTAAAGTTCGATTATCTAGGTTTAGAGGAGTCCATAAGCACAAGTTTTATTATCATCTAAAAGAGTGTGAATGGAGGTTTAATTATCGAAATGAAAATTTGTATTTTTGTCTGTTAAAATGGCTAAGAAAAAATCCCCTTAAGTTGTCTTGAACCTTACTTAATATCTAGTTTATAGATCGACATTCTAGTTCTTCCATAACTGTGAAGGCCTCATCTATATTTTTTATGCCAGATATAGACATTGTCAAAACAGTTGAATCACTTTTAGATTTTAACTCTTTCATAGAAGAGCGATGGTGATTTCTTTGTAAAAAGAGTAATATGTCATTGAAAGTTTCAGACTTGAAAAAAGGTGAATTTTCATCTGATATGAAATAACCTACCATCTTCTGGTTTTTCAATATTATTTTCTCTAAACCCAATTTTTTGGCTTTCCACTTTATCCTCATGGAATTTAATAACCCCTTTGTTTCAATAGGAATATCTCCAAACCTGTCGACTATTCTCTTTGAAAAGGAATTCAATTCTTCTTCATGTCTCATCTTACTCAATTCTTCATAAAGTGATAGCCGTTCATCTACATTACTGATATAGTCACTTGGAAATAGTATTTCAAAATCTGTGTCTATATGACATTCTTTAGAAGCAATAAATATGTTATTTTCAGTATCCTCTGTATATAAATTTTTAAATTCTTTTTTCTTTAATTCCTCTATAGTTTCGTTTAATATCTTTTGATATGTATCAAATCCTATATCGTTTATAAAACCTGTTTGCTCCCCTCCTAAAATATCACCAGCTCCTCTCATTTCCAAATCTTTAGCAGCTATTTTAAACCCAGATCCCAAATTGGAAAACTCCTCTAAAATCTGTAATCTCTTTCTAGATTCTTCGCTCATAGAAATATGAGGAGGAGCTAAGAAATAACAAAAAGCTTTCTTATTAGATCTACCCACTCTTCCTCTCATCTGATGCAGATCGGACAAACCAAAATTATTCGCATTATTTACGATCAGAGTATTAGCATTTGGTATATCTAATCCGTTTTCTATTATAGTGGTAGATATTAGAATATCAAACTCTCCTCTCATAAAAGATAGTATTAATTCCTCTAGTTGTTTACCATCCATCTGACCATGACCTATTCCTATTTTAGCCTCAGGCACTATATTTTGTATAGTGCTCTTTATCCCTTTAATATCACTTATTCTATTATGAATAAAGAAAACCTGCCCTCCTCTAGATATTTCATAAGAAATAGCATCTCCTATGATCTGCTCGTCAAAAGTGATGACTTGAGTTTCTATAGGTTGCCTGTTTGGAGGTGGAGTATTCAATGTAGATAGATCTCTAGCCCCCATAAGCGAAAATTGTAAAGTCCTAGGAATAGGCGTAGCCGTAAGAGTTAAGGTATCTACATTCTTTTTTAAGTTTTTCAATTTATCTTTTACTCCTACTCCGAACTTCTGTTCTTCATCTATAATTAATAGACCTAAATCTTTAAACTCTGCATTGATCAACATATGAGTGCCTATTATTATATCTATTTCACCTTTTTTTAATTTGTTTAAAATCTCTGTTTTCTGCTTTGCAGTTTTAAATCTATTTAAACACTCTACATTACTTGGAAAGTCTTCTAATCTCTTATTAAAAGAGTTCTTGTGTTGAAATGTCAATACCGTTGTAGGGACTAATACAGCTACTTGTTTATTATCGGCTACTGCCTTAAAAGCAGCACGAATAGCTATTTCAGTTTTTCCAAAACCCACATCTCCACATATTAGTCTATCCATAGGAATATCTCGTTCCATATCTTCTTTAACAACTTTGATAGCTGTTATTTGATCTGGAGTTTCTTCATAGATAAAAGAAGCTTCTAATTCTTGTTGTAAATATGTATCTGGACTGAAAGCAAATCCTTTTTTTTGTTTTCTCTCGGCGTATAGTTTGATTAGATCAAAGGCAATATCTTTTATCTTGCTCTTTGTCTTTTTCTTGATTTTACTCCAACTTCCCGATCCTAGCCTAGTCAACTTAGGAGTAGTGCCCTCTTTAGAGTTGAATTTAGATATTTTATGTAAAGAGTGGATACTTATGTATAGAGTGTCATTATCCTTGTATACTAACTTTATGACCTCTTGTCTTTTCCCGTCATTTTCTAATTTCTGTAATCCTCCAAATCTACCTATACCGTAATCTATGTGGGTTACTAAATCTCCTCTCTTTAAGGAGTTTATCTCTTTTAATGTCAGAGAATGTCTTTTGTTATAGTTGTTTTTTAAGTAGAATCGTTGATAACGATCGAATATCTGATGATCGCTATAACAAGCCACTTTATTACCTCTATCTACAAAACCTCTGTGAATAGGATATTGTATCGTGCTGAATTTTATACGAAAATTCACACTTTCAAATATTTCTATGAGTCTACTGGCTTGTTTTTCCCCACTACAGCAAATTATATTTTCTATCCCCTCTTTGGTATTGTTTAGAAGATTATTCCCCAACAACTCGAATTGTTTACTAAAAGAAGGTTGAGGTTCACAAGAAAAGGATACTGTATTATCCACTGAGAAAAATGGCTTGGAAAACTCTATTACAGATAATTTTTTTAATTCTTCGACTATTTCACTATCGCTTAAAAATAGTTTTTCAAGATTTGTGTTTTTCTCTTTTGAGTTATCAAATATTAATTTAATATCCCTTAAAATCACCTGTAGATCATCAGTTATCACTACGGTATCTTCGGGCATATAATCGAAAATACTACTATTTTGTCTAGCTGTTTTGTGTTTACCAGATATATCTTTCAAGATGTCTATACCCTCTACCTCCTGTACTGATAGCTGAGTTGATTCATCAAATAACCTAATGCTATTTATCGTTTGGTCAAAAAAATCAATCCTATAAGGATTTTCATTAGAAAATGAAAATATATCGAAAATACTTCCTCTAATAGAAAATTGCCCAGGAGTAGTAACAAAATCTACCCTATCAAAATTAAAGACTTCTAGTTTACTCTCTAAAGAATCTAAGGATATTGTGTCGCCTACAGAAAGGTGAAATACGTCTTTAATAAACTCCTCTTTGCTGATTAACTTTTCAGAGATAGCATCGGTAAAGGATACTACGATAAAAGGTCTGTTTTGCTTATTTATAGTGTTTATTGCCTCGGTTTGGAATAGAGTTTTAGAGATGCTCCTATCAGCTGTCTCATCGAGATTATTGTAAGAGTTAGAAAAAAAAAGAACTTTGCAATCCTCTTCTAATTTCTCTAATTCATTGAAACAATAGGCTGCGGATTCTTTATCTTTCAACAAAAATAAAAAAGGACTTTTCTTTTCTCTAAAGATGCTATGGGAAAATATTGACAATAGAGATCCTACACTGCCATTTATCCCTATTTTTTTTTTTTTGATTTAAGTATACTTGTGATTTCTTTTATCTGAGTGGACTCTTTATATACTTTTATCAGGTCATTTATTTTTTTCATTATTACAGAGGAATCGTCTGGATATTAGACTAATTTTAAGGCATATAGTTACCCAAACCCAGGTAAAACAAAGTTGTTATTGAAATGTTTTACTTCATATAATTTGAACAACAGTATTCTAAAATATCTATTGCTATTTCGTTTTTACTCTTCAGAGGCAAGTCTATGACTTCATTTTTTGAAATTATATTAATCTTATTAGTATCGTAATTGAACCCAGCTCCTTTATCATTTAGAGAATTTAAGATTATAATATCTGCGTTTTTATCTAAGAGCTTTTGTTTGGCATTCTCCAATTCATTATCTGTCTCTAGAGCAAACCCGACTATTAATTGTCCTTTCTTTTTCTTTCCCAATGATTTTAGTATATCTATATTCTTAACTAATCTCAGGTCAATAATATCTTCACTTTTTTTTAGTTTTAGAGGATATATACTATCTATTTTATAATCTGACACAGCTGCCGACATGATGAGTATATCTGTATTATCAAAATAGTTAATAATTTCATTATACATATCTTCAGCAGAGGTTACATCAATCCTCTTTATGTTTTTATGATTTATCTTGAGATGTACAGGGCCAGTTATCAACACTACTTCAGCCCCCATATTTGCAGCCTCTTGGGCTATTGCAAAGCCCATTTTTCCAGAAGAAAAATTTGTTATAGCCCTCACGGGATCTATATATTCACGTGTGGGGCCTGCAGTTACTAATATTTTCTTTTTGTGTAGAGGAGTCTTCTTAGAAATATCCTCTTTTATAAAGGATACTATGTGTTCTGGTTCTGCCATTCTCCCTAATCCCACCAGGCCACTTGCTAACTCTCCTTTTTCCATGGGGATGATACGATTACCAAAAGAGCGCAGAGTATCGAGATTTTTTTTTGTAGAGGGATGCTCACACATGTATAAATCCATGGCTGGAGAAATATAAACATCACACCTAGCAGATAGATAAGTTAAAATTAAAGGATTATCTGCTAAACCTCTACTCATTTTAGCTATTGTATTAGCTGTAGCAGGCGCTATTAATATCATATCTGCCCAAAGGGATAATTCAATATGATCTATTTGTTCTGAACTTAATACGCCTTCTTTCCTACTTGAAATGTGGACATCGTTTTTGGAAAGAACTGAAAGAGTAAGCGGACTTACAAATCTCACGGCGTTATGAGTCATTAGGATCTTGACTTGAGCTTCTGCTTTTATCAGCAATCTCACCAAATGAGGAATTTTATAAGCAGCTATTCCGCCTGATACTCCTAATAAGATTTTTTTTCCTTTTAAAAAGGACATGTATCTAACAAGTTATTTAGATTCTTGAGCATCAACCCATTCCTGGGCTGCTATCTGTGTAGGTTTTGGAAGCCTTTCGTAGTATTTAGAGACCTCTATCTGTTCTCTGTTTTCAAATACCTCTTCTATGACTTCATTTTCGTATTGAAACTCTCCCAATCTAACTTTGAGATCTTTCTCTATCTCGCTAGAGATTTCCTTAGCTCTTTTACTTATTTTTACTATAGATTCATAAATATTATCGAGTTGATAATCGACTTTATTTTGATCGAAGGCAACTTTATTAGTAGAGTATTTTTTATAAACTTCCATTTTAATTTAATGTTATATATTCTATTGCTTTATAGTGTATGTCTGAGATTTCTTCCATCCATTTGGAATAGTTTTTATTCTCTTTATCAGAGTGTTTTATGAATAACTTACAAGCCGTATCCAAATCTATGAATCTCTTCTTTTTTTTAGATTCTATACTCTTTACAGCCAACTCATAAGCAGATTTTGCTCTGTAATAGTATATCTCGCTGGTAAATTTATTCCCTGGATAGTCATTTAAAACTGTACCTAAAGCCACCACAGCGGCTTTGTATTTTTTTGTGCTGTAATATATTTTAGCGTTTTCAAAAGCCTTTTTTTCTATTTTTTCTCTTAGCTCAGACATCAACTTATTACACTCCTCTACATATTTGGAATTAGGATATTTGTTAGTAAACTTTTGCAGATAAGGTATTGCATTATGCGTGCTTTCTTGATCTAAATAATATTTAGGAGAATCTAAGTAATAACAGTATGCCGATAGATACGCAGCGTATTGGGCATTTTCATTGTGTGGAAAATTTTTCTCGAAATTTTTCAACTGCTCAGCAGCTACTATATAATACCCCTTGTTATAAGAACACATTGCATTGTAATAAGAAAACTCTTCCATTTTTTCTAAGCCCCTGTAGTATGGTAATATATTCTCAAAAAACATACTAGCCGTTTCGTAGTCCCCTTCGTTATAATACTTAAGAGCCAACTTTTCCTTTTCTTCTAAAGAGCTACTGTTTAGTACATCATCAAGGGATGCACACGACCATGACAAGGTTATAACTAAAATGAATAGGCAATAATAAAGGTGATTTTTTATCATATTTTTTTCTAAAAAATGCAGCGAAGGTAAGAAACATTTCGCATACTGGTTTAATACAATAATGAGTTACAAGGGTAACAGATTTTGAAAGCCTAAATATAAAGTTTAATCTTTGCTAACCTGAGTTTTTGTCAATTAAACTAAGATTATTGAGAAATTAACCTGAATTATTATTCATACTTATATGAATTTTTCAGGTTAAAAACATTATTTTACTCAGTATTTTTATTCCTCATTTTTGGGCTTTATCTAAAAAATAGACCTGAATTTTGCCTCAGAAATTATTGAACCTTAATTTTTTTGGGGCTTATATTCTTCTGTCATTGATGTAGCTCCACTAAACATACTAGTCATTTTGTTTCTGGTATGTATTTCCCATTGGCTAATATCCTGATTGAATTTTATAGCGCCTCCAAACATATTGGTCATATCAGTAACATTACCTACTTGCCAGTTGCTTAAACTTTTATTGAAAGATGTGGCCTCATTAAACATACTAGCCATATCAGTAACATTATAAACCTCAAAATTGTTTAAATATCCATTAAAAGATGTAGCATTTGAAAACATCCTAGACATATTAGTAACATTAAAAGTATTCCAACTTGTTAAATCTTGATTAAAAGATGTAGCATTTGAAAACATGCCAGACATGTCAGTAACTTTGGAAATATCCCAACTACTTATATCAGAGTTAAATGATGTAGCGCCTAAAAACATGCCAGACATGTTAGTAACTTTGGAAACATCCCAATTACTTATGTCACTGTTGAAAGATGTAGCATTTGAAAACATTGAAGACATATTAGTAATTCCCTCTAAATTTGGAGTCTCTGAAGGTAGAGATTTCAACTCAGAACAAGATTTAAAATATCCTCCTTGATCACTGCCAAATTTTAAATTCCCCCAAGATGAAATACTTATTAATTGAATTGTTATTCCTCCATCATTTTCTGACATTTTTTCAAAGTTAAAGCCTTCGATTTGTCCTGTGATTGTCACAGTATACTCACCTTCTTTCTCATATGTATGAGTGTTATTAGTCCAAGAAGTAATTCTTTCGGATTTACCATCCCCCCAATCTACAGTAAAATCATACGTGCCATCATAATCTATGGGTAATTTTAATTTCTTATTACTCCCAACTTTCCATTTTGACACAAAATCTTTTGACAGAAGCGTCACTATTACAGTGTAATTTTTAACATAAGGCTTTAAATATTGATTTTTAATTGTGATAGTTTGAGAATAAGGAGAAGTAGACCCAGTAAAATTTAGAGGATAAGTGATTAAAGAACTAATGTTATCACCAGAAATAGAAGCATTTAAAGAACTTATATTAACCTGGTTAGCAACTGTGACAGTTATAGTATTATTCTCTTCATTAACAGTGCCAATATATTCTTCTATGCTAGAAGGAAAATTAGCCCCCGTATTTTGATCCTTACTAAACTTTAACTCCGTTATTCTCGGCTCCTTATAAACTCTTACGTTATACACTTTTCTCCCCCCCCCCCCCCCCCCCACGCAGGCCCTACAGCACTGTATTTTACAGGATTAGTATGAGAATTGCTAAAATCAGCAGAAGAAGTGTTAGCCTCAGTAGTGCCAATATCCCCACTATATATTTCTGTTCCATCAAGGTTATTATTGTCGGCTACAACAGTTGGTGTTAATCCTTCTAATATAGCATTATGAGCAACTTTAACAATTATTTCTCCTTCACTATGGTTAACTTCAACAACTATATTATTTCCAAGGTTTTTATCGGTGTTAGTAAATGTGAAACTTTGTATCTGAGGAACAGCATTTTGAGTTACAGTTACATTGTAAGTAACAATAGTTCCATCCTGAGCAGTAACTGTATAAGTTTTTTGACTACTAAAATCTTGCGCTATAGTAGCTTGGGGACTAACACTAGCTCCCTTATGTAATTCTATATGAGGCGTTAAATTAGTAAGTACTGCATTATGAGGGACATTAATAGTTATTGTATGATTATCCGAATCAGTAGTGCTAATAACACCACCTAATTCTTTAACAATTTTCCCAGTATTTAGATTGTCTCCTTCTGCTTTAAACTTAAAGGATATTAACTTAGATGATTTTAAATCTTTAATAATTATAACCTTGTATACTTTTTTTTGTCCATTTTTAGCGATTACTGTATACTCCGTTGCAGAATTTGCACTAAAGGTAATCCCCTTTTTTTCATTAGGAGAAAAACTAACACCAGAATGAACTATTGTAGGTTTCAAACCGCTTAAAGTTGCAGATTCAGATAGGTGTAGTGTTATGGTAGGAGGAGTGACCTTCTCATCGATAACACCATTTCTATTTGCAAAAATTTTCCCCTCATTTTTAGACTTCTCTAATATAAAACTACTAATAGAGCATTCTCGACTATCATTGTTTTTAACCTTATCACTCTTTATGCAGGACAGAATAAACACCGACAAAAACACAAAATAAAAAACACTCTTTACATGAGAAAAATAAAATGTCTTGGTAATCATATTTATTCCATTTAAATAAAATGAATACGAAGTTAACACTTTTTCTTTTAAATATGCTGACATAGTAGCGAAATACTTTTTAACCTAGATCATCCCAGATTATTCATGTTTATATTTCAATATTGTGCATAAAGTGTTAATTTTAAAGGGTTTTACCCCAAAATCAGCCACTTTACATAAAGTCCAAAAGTGGGGAATTAAAGTACATTATTTATAACCTGAATTAGATTGATAATTACTCAGAAATACTGAGTAAGATAATATTTTTAATTTGAAAAATTCATGTGACTATGAATAATCGGGGTTAAAATACTCACATACCAGTTATTAGAATGACTGTTTCCTGGGCGAAGTACAGGAAGAATAACCTGTCTGGTATCTCTATTATGAAAAAAATAGTTCATTGTACATGAACTTACCATAATAACCGTTAAACATTGACATTTGTTGATTGCCATGAGTTGCATCATTGGTTGAATCTACGTCGATAACTATTCTTTTACGAGCAGATAAACTTGAAATATATTTGTATAACCACGCATTACAAAGCTTAAAAATAGCCTGTTTATTCAAGCTGTTCTCAAATCTTGATATAGTGGCTGAGATGACAAATCACCCTGAAGAACATCTTTTTTAAATAAAGGGTCGTTCTGTAAATGGCTAACGTCATTGGTATCTTCATAACCTAACATTATCAATGAAAAATTTAATTCAACAGAAGTTTCCCTCTATAAAATAATATGTTTTTATTCCTCATTTTTGGACTTTATGTAAAGTGGCTGATTTTGGGGTAAAGCCCTTTAAAATTAACACTTTATGCATAATATTGAAATATATCTATGAATAATCCAGGTATCCTACTAACCTTTGTTTTTTTGAATATCCATACAAAACAAGTCTAAAAATAGACCTGAATTTTGCCTCAGAAATTCTTGAACCTTATTTTTTTTGGGGCTTATAGTCTTCTGTCATTGACGTAGCTCCAATAAACATATCAGTCATTGTATTACTCGTATGTATTTCCCATCGGCTAATATCCTGATTAAATTTTATAGCGTTTTTAAACATATTGTTCATATTAGTAACATTACCTACTTGCCAGTTGCTTAAACTTTTATTGAAAGATGTGGCTCCATCAAACATACCAGTCATATTTGTAACATTATCAACCTGAAAATTGTTTAAATATCCATTAAAAGATGTAGCATTTGAAAACATATTAGACATGTTAGTAACATTAAAAGTATTCCAACTTATTAAATCCTGATTAAAAGATGCAGCACTTGAAAACATGCCAGACATATCAGTAACTTTGGAAACATCCCAACTACTTATATCAGCGTTGAAAGATGTAGCGATATAAAACATCCATTCCATATTAGTAACACTAGATACGTCCCAATTACTTATATCACTGTTGAAAGATGTAGCACCAAAAAACATGTGAGACATATTAGTAATTCCCTCTAAATTTGGAGCCTCCAAAGGTAGAGATTTCAACTCAGAACAATGTTTAAAATATGCTCCATTATTGCCAAATTTTAAATTCCCCCAAGATGAAATACTCATTATTTGAGCATTAGTTATTGCCTTTTCTTCAAAGTTAAAACCTTCAATTCGTCCTGTGATTGTCACAGTATACTCACCTTCATTCTTATATGTATGAGAATTATTAGTCCAAGAAGTAATTCTTTCAGATTGACCATCCCCCCAATCTACAGTAAAATCATAATTACCATCATGATATATGGGTAATGTTAATTTCTCACCTTTCCCAACTTTCCATTTTGACACAAAATCTTTTGACAGACGGGTAAGTGTTACAGTATACTCTCTTGTATAAGACTCTAAATGTTCATTCTGAACTGTAATAGTTGTAGAATAAGGAGAAGTAGACCCAGTAAAATTTAGAGGATAAGTGATTAAAGAACTAATATTATCACCAGAAATAGAAGCGTTTAAAGAACTTATGTTAACTACTCCAGCAACTGTGGCAGTTATAGTATTATTTTCTTCATTAACAGTGCCAATATATTGTTCTATGCTAGAAGGAAAATTAGCCCCCGTATTTTGATCTTTACTAAACTTTAGCTCCGTTATTCTTGGCTCTTTATAAACCTTTACGTTATACACTTTTCTACCCCCAGCAGGCCCTACTGCACTATATTTTAGAGGAGTTATATGAGAATTGCTGAAATCATCAGAAGAAGTGTTAGCTTGAGTAGTACCAGTATCCCCACTATATACTTCCGTTCCATCAAGATTATTATGGTTCAAGACAACTTAAGGGGATTTTTTCTTATCCATTTTAACATACAAAAATACAAATTTTCATTTCGATAATTAAACCTCAATTCACACTCTTTTAGATGATAATAAAACTTGTGCTTATGGACTCCTCTAAACCTGGATAATCGAACTTTACATAGTCCCCAAAAATTCTCAATTCCATTAATGTGATTTACTCCTTTAGCAAATTCATTTTCACTATGTTTTACTCTATAATGCCTCTTATAACCATAGTTTACCAAGCCGTCATAAGACTTAAATCCATCAGTATAAATTGTACTTTCTTTACTTGCTCTGCTCTCTATAATAGGCATTATTACTGATGATGAGCAGTTTTTTACAATTTGTGTATAAACTTTACCCTCTCTCTTTAACATACCAAATACTGGAACTTTTCCTCCTGATCCTCGTCCCCTTTTTCCCCTAACTCGTTTAGCTCCAAAATAACTCTCATCTAATTCTATTTCCCCTTGATTAAAGGGACTTTCTTCTTCGCATTTTTGAACAATTAACAAACGTAATTTGTCAAAAATTTTGTTGATAGTATAACGACTTACATTAGTCAATTTACTAACTTTTTTCGCTTCAATATCTAGGCAAAATAACCGTAAAATAGACCTGAATTTTGCCTCAGAAATTCTTGAACGAATTATATACTTGGTTTTCATAGATAACATAAGGGGTTACACGCATGTAAATTTACCTTAAGTTGTCTTGAACCTTATTATTATCGGGTGTAACAGTTGGAAGTAAATCATTAAGCTGTGCATTATATGGAACTTTTACTATTATATCAGCATTATTCTTAATTGTAACAGTTACATTATTTCCAAGGTTTTTATTTGAATTATTAGAGTTGTTGGTATCAAAACTAAAAGTTTTTATCCTAGGTTCGGAGTTTCTAATTACTCTTACATTGTAGGTAACAATAGTTCCATCTTGAGCAGTAACTGTATAAGTTTTTTGACTACTAAAATCTTGCGCTATAGTAGCTTGGGGACTAACACTAGCTCCCTTATGTAATTCTATGTGAGGAGTTAAATTAGTAAGTACTGCATCATGAGGGATATTAATAGTTATTGTATGATTATCCGAATCAGTAGTGCTAATAACACCACCTAATTCTTTAACAATTTTCCCAGTATTTAGATTGTCCCCCTCTGCTTTAAACTTAAAAGATATTAAACTAGATGATTTTAAATCTTTAATAATTATAACCTTGTATACTTTTTTTTGTCCATTTTTAGAGATTACTGTATAATCCGTCGCAGAATTTGTACTAAAGGTAATCCCCTCTTTATCATTAGGGGAAAAACTAACACCAGAATGAACTATTGTAGGTTTCAAACCGCTTAAAGTTGCAGATTCAGATAGGTGTAGTGTTATGGTAGGAGGAGTGACCTTTTCATCTATAACGCCATTTCTATTTGCAAAAATTTTACCCTCATTTTTAGACTTCTCCAATATAAATTTACTAATAGAGCATTCTCCACTATCATTGTTTTTAACCTCATCATTGTCTTTAACCTCATCATTGTCTTTAACCTTAGTACTCTTTATGCAGGACAAAATAAACACCGACAAAAACGCAAAATAAAAAATACTTCTTACAATAGAAAAACAAAAAGTCTTGGTAATCATAACTATTCCAGTTAAATGTTAAAATACGAAGCTAACTCTTTTCTTTTGAATATGTTGAGATAGTAGCGAAATACTTTTCAACCTAGATCATCCCAGATTATTCATGTTTATATTTCAATATTGTGCATAAAGTGTTAATTTTAAAGGGTTTTAACGAAATCTAGGTCACTTGAATTATTTTTGGGATATATCATTATGAAAAATTAAAAATTTGAAGTGCGAAAATTATAGTTTTTTTTTAAAACTTGAGTTTAATCTAATTCAGATTACCAACTACGATAGCAACCTTTTTACTATTTGATTATTTTGGCGATTTTTGTAAAAAAAATGTTATTGTCAATTCATGAAATTGATGGAAAAATCTCTGAATACTCCTATAGAATACCTAAAGGGTATTGGTCCTCATAGAGCAAAATTTTTCAAGAAAGAACTAAATGTATCCACTTATGGTGATTTGATAGAATTTTTCCCTTATAAATACATAGATAAAAGTCAATTTTACACTATTTCGGAGATAAATGCTACTCAAAAAATAGAAGTGCAATTAATAGGAAGAATAACATCTCTGAAAAATATAGGTGAAGGCAAAAAAAGCAGATTATGTGCGACTTTCAAAGATGACACTGGAACTTTAGAATTGGTTTGGTTCAAAGGGATAAGCTGGATTAAAAACAACATAAAAATAGATGAGCGTTATGTAATCTTTGGAGTTCCAAATATTTTCAATGGAAAATACAGTATTGCGCATCCAGAAATGAGCACTTTGAGCGAATATAAAAAATCTCGCATTCCCATACAGGCTGTGTATCCATCTACAGAAGCTCTAGTGAAAGTTAAGATCAGTAGGAGATCTATGCAAAACGCTATGAAGAATCTCTTTGTAGAACTGAAAGGTGAAATAGAAGAAACCCTTACAAGTGAGATAATCGATTCCCTAAATATTATGAGCAAAAAAGCTGCTTTGATAAATGTTCATTTTCCAAAGACATTAGAGCTTTTAGCCAGAGCTCAGTACAGACTGAAATTTGAAGAGCTGTTTTTCATACAATTGGGATTGATAGATCAAAAAATATCAGATAAAAAAAAATACAAAGGGTATAGTTTCAATAAAATAGGAATCAAATTCAATGCTTTTTACAATGATATCCTTCCCTTTAGTCTGACACGAGCGCAGAAGAGAGTTATAAAAGAGATAAGGCGAGACCTAAATACAGGAGCTCAGATGAATAGATTATTACAAGGAGATGTGGGTAGCGGAAAGACCATAATCGCCGTATTGAGCATGTTAATAGCTATAGATAACGGATTTCAAGCTTGTATAATTGCTCCAACTGAAATATTAGCAATACAGCATTATACAAGCATCCAAGAAAGTGTAGAACAGTTAGGTATTAAAACGGAATTATTAACAGGATCAACTAGCACAAAAAATAGAAGGAATATACACGAGAATTTGTTACTGGGGACTTTGGATATCTTGGTAGGAACGCACGCTCTGTTCGAAGATGCGGTAGAATTCAAAAATCTAGGCATAGCCATCATAGACGAACAGCATAAATTCGGTGTAGCTCAAAGGGCTAGGATGTGGAAAAAGAATAAATTGCCTCCACATGTTTTAATAATGACAGCAACTCCTATACCCAGAACTCTGGCTATGAGTTTATACGGAAATTTAGACTTGTCTACAATAGATGAGCTGCCTCCCAATAGAAAGCCCATAAAGACTGTCCACAAATATGATTCTAATCGCTTAGCTGTATGGGGGTTCATTAAAGATGAAATAAAAAAAGGCAGACAAGTTTATGTAATCTATCCTCTCATAGAAGAGTCTGAAAAAATGGACTATAAAGATTTAATGGACGGATATGAGAGCATGTCGAGATATTTCCCCATGCCTGAATATCAGATTAGCATCGTTCATGGTAAGATGAGTTCAGCTGACAAAGAATTTGAAATGAATCGATTCTCCAAAGGGGAAACGCAAATAATAGTAGCCACTACGGTTATAGAAGTAGGTATAAATGTTCCAAATGCATCTGTTATGGTAATAGAGAGTGCTGAGCGATTTGGTCTTTCTCAATTGCATCAGCTAAGAGGTAGAATAGGAAGAGGGAGTCAGCAATCTTTTTGTGTTTTGATGAGTTCTTTCAAACTGTCTGATGAAGCCAAAATACGGTTAGATACTATGGTAAGGACAAATGATGGTTTCGAGATAGCCAATGTAGATTTAAAACTAAGAGGGCCAGGAAACCTAAAAGGCTTACAACAAAGCGGAGTATTAAAATTGAAAATAGCCGACATAACCAAAGATGGTGATATTTTAACCACGGCTAGATCCAAAGCTATGGAGATATTAAAAGACGATCCTCAATTGGAAAAAGACAAGAACAAAAGCATAAAAAAACAATATAGTATTATCAAGCAAACTACCAATGTATGGAGGAATATTAGTTGAATAAAACTCATTATTTATAATGCTTATAAATTGCAGGGTGTCGTTAAAAATTGACAAAAAAATTAATTCAATAGTTTAATTTCGCGCATCACGTTGTGATGTTCTATTACTTTTTCTGAAAAAAAATATGAAAAAAGAAACCCTTTCGATTATGCGTAAATGTTGTTTAGTTATAATATTTTTATTTTCAATTGCGTATAATTCATATTCTCAGGATAAGAAAGCGGGCAAAGCGTTGTTTAATTCTCTTTGTGCTTCTTGTCATAATTTAGACAAAAAGACTATCGGCCCCCCTCTTAGGGGCATCAGCCAAAAGAGATCGAAAGAGTGGTTACATTCTTGGATTATAGACAATGTAAAGCTTAGAGAGTCTGGTGATGTAGACGCTATAGCTATATTTGAGGAATACAACGGATCTCTCATGAGTCCCTTCCCTCAACTTTCAGATGCTGATGTCGACAATATACTAGCTCATCTGAATACTCCTAAGGAAGATAAAAACAATGTAGCGACTTCTAGTGGTGAAAAAAACACAGGCGGTGGAGGCAGCGACAAAGGTATATCTACAGAAGTATTCTTATCGGTTATAGTGGCTATCATGCTGTTGTTTACAGCTATGTTATTCAAATCTAAAAACGCTATAAAAGCTGCTAAGGGAGAACAGACATTTTCATTTTTTGGCAGCGTAAAAAATATCATTACCAAGTTTCTTAAAAATAAAAGACTACTAACGGTATTTATAATCATAATCATTTTTTCATTTCTCAGGTTGGGTTGGAATTGGCTGATGCAAGTAGGTGTAAATACTGGGTATGAGCCTATACAGCCTATAGCCTTTTCTCACAAGATACACGCTGGAGACAACAAGATAGATTGTATGTACTGTCACTCTAGTGTGAAATATTCTAAAACAGCGGGAATACCTTCTGTCAATGTGTGTATGAACTGTCACTTTTATATACAGGAGGGGACGAATACAGGGACTAAAGAAATAGCTAAAATATATAACGCTATAGGTTTCGATCCAGAAACGTCATCATATATAGAAAATTACGAACAAAAACCTATAAAATGGATCAAGGTTCACGATTTACAAGATTTTGTGTATTTCAATCACTCTCAGCATGTTAAGGTTGGAGGTATTGCCTGTGAGACTTGTCATGGTCCTGTAAAGGAAATGGATGACATGAGACAACATTCTGATTTAACAATGGGTTGGTGTGTAAATTGTCACAGAGAAACTCAGGTTAAAATGGAAGGTAATCCTTACTATGAGGACATTCATAATCAGATGAAAGAGAAACATAAAGGAAGTAAAATTACAGTTGATAAAATAGGAGGGTTGGAATGTGGCAAGTGTCACTACTAATTAAAGCCTTTTAAATAATTATCTAGATGATGTCTAATAAAAAGTATTGGAAGGGATTAGAGGAGCTCAAGCAAGGCTCTGAAGTGGTTGATAATATAAAGAACAGAGAGTTCTTAGAGTATATTCCCGTAGAAGATTTTTTAGGGAACAATCAAGAGGCTTTAAACAACTCGAATACCAGCCGTAGAGATTTCTTAAAATACGTCGGATTTAGCACTTTAACTGCTTCTTTGGCAGCTTGTGAAGGTCCAGTGGTAAAGAGTATTCCTTATGTGATAAAGCCTGAAGAGATAACTCCAGGGGTTCCAGATTATTACGCTTCAATTGTAAATAACGGTGAGGATCTCTCTTCAGTGTTGATTAAAAATAGAGAGGGTAGGCCTATTAAAATAGACCCTAACCCTTTGGCTCATGACTACGGATCTGTAAACGCTAGGATAGTTGCTTCTATACTTTCGTTGTATGATTCCGACAGGATGAAAGGTCCTAAGAAATTAGACGACATAACTTCGTGGAAGACCTTAAATAAAGACACAAAAGAGGCTCTAGAGAGAGCTAAAACTAATGGGAAGAAGTCTGTAATTCTAACGACCTCTCTAGTAGGGCCATCTACTAAATCTTTGATAAAAAAACTCAAAAATCATTACGGAGTAGAACACATCACATATGATGCTATTTCAGAATCTGCTGCAGTAACTGCTTTTGAGAGGAAATTTGGAATAAAAGCTCTATTGTCATACGACTTATCTAAAGCTAGTATTATACTGTCATTTGGGGCTGATATCTTAGGTGACTGGCAAGGTGGAGGTTTTGAAAGGAGCTATTCTAGCGGGAGATATCCAAAAGATGGACACATGTCTAGACATATACAGATAGAGTCTAATATGTCTATAACAGGAGCTAATGCGGATGAGAGAATTCCGGCTTCTCCTACCCAACAGAAATTTGCTCTAATCAATCTTTACAATATTCTCTCTGGGGAGAATCTGCCTAGTCAGAAGACTAGTATAGACGATCGTATAAAGGATATTGCCCAAGATATTAAAAAAGCAAAAAAATCTTCTTTTATAGCGGTTCATAGTGATGAGGTGAGTGTAAATCTCATAGCCATGGCTATAAACGAACTCCTAAATTCGGAGGTGGTAAGTAAAACACCTCGTTACGTTCGTACATCTACAAATGATGGGATAGAAGGGTTAGTATCGGATATGAATCAAGGCAATGTGGAGGTTTTGATAACCTCTTACACAAATCCTGTTTATACTCTTCCAAATGCTTCAGAGTTTATAGAAGGTTTAAAAAAAGTTGATTTTTCAGTGGGTTTTGCACAAAAAGAAGATGAAACAGTTTCTCTTATGAAATACAAAGCTCCTCAATCACACTTTTTAGAGAGTTGGGGAGATATCAATTTCTCTCTAGGAGCATACGGACTAATGCAGCCTGTGATTAGACCTCTATTCGATTCACTTCAATTAGAAGATTGTATGTTATCTTGGTTGGGTTCCACTGAGAGTTTTTACGATTATCTAAAAAGATACTGGGAGGAGAATATATTAGATTCTCTCTCTTGGAATACGGCTTTACACGATGGGATTCTCATCAAGAATGAGAAGGTAAATCTAAGTGATAATTCTATAGATCTACATGCGGAAGCTTCAAAAATAAAGCCTGGCAAAGGCACAGAATTACAATTGTATGGAAAAATAGGTATGGGTAATGGTTACCAAGCTAATAATCCTTGGTTACAAGAAATGCCAGACCCTATAACTAGGACTACTTGGGATAATTACTTAACTATCTCTATCAAGCAAGCAAATGAATTAGGCTTAAAAAACTGGAATGTATCTAATGGAGCTCTAAATGGAGATAAAGTGGATCTAACTGTCGATGGTCTAACTATAAAAGGGATTCCAGTTATTGTACAACCTGGACAAGCTTATAAAACCGTTGGGCTTTCCTTTGGATACGGCAGAAAAAAAGCTATTAAAAGCCCTATGGAGGTAGGGGTAAATGCTTATCCTCTATATAAGAACTTCAATTCTGTACAGACAGATGTTTCTATAGAAAAGTCTTCTGATGGACATCATGAATTTGCATGTATACAGTTACACAATACCCTTATGGGTAGAGGAGATGTAGTCAGGGAAACCACATTAGACTCATATATAAACAAATCTAAAAGCCAATGGAATCCAGAGGTTGCTCTCGATACACATAAAGGAGTTAAAAATGTAAATGAGATAGATCTTTGGGATTCAGTAGATAGATCTATAGGTCATCATTTTAAGCTCTCTATAGATTTGAATACGTGTACTGGATGTGGAAGCTGTATCATAGCCTGTCAGGTAGAAAATAACATTCCAGTTGTGGGCAAAGAGGAGATGAGAAATAGTAGGGATATGCATTGGTTGAGAATAGATCGCTATTATTCTTCTAAAAGCTCGTTTGAAGAAGATACTCACACAAAAGACAACGCTAGTGGTCTAGCAGAAAGTATAGCAGAATTAACATCTTTAGAAGATGCTTCTGAAAATCCAGAGGTAGTATTTCAGCCTGTTATGTGTCAGCACTGTAACCATGCTCCTTGTGAGACGGTGTGTCCTGTGGCAGCTACTTCTCATGGTAAGCAAGGTCAAAATCAAATGGCATATAACCGTTGTGTGGGAACTAGATACTGTGCTAATAACTGCCCTTATAAAGTCAGACGTTTCAACTGGTTTAATTACTCTAAAAATGATGCCTTTGATTTTAACATGAATGATGACCTAGGGAGAATGGTTTTAAATCCAGATGTGGTAGTTAGATCTAGGGGAGTTATGGAAAAGTGTTCTATGTGTATACAAACTACTCAATATGTCATTCTAGAGGCCAAGAGAGAGGGTAGGAAGTTAGTCGATGAAGATTTTAAAAACTCTGTAGCATGTGCTTCTTGTTGTCCTACTGACTCTATGGTATTTGGAGATGTAAATAATCCAGATAGCACTATTGCTCAAAAGGAAAAAGATGATAGGAGATATTACTTGTTAGAACATGTGGGAACTAAACCTAATGTGATGTATCAAGTAAAAGTGAGAAATAAAAAAGTTTGATAAAATAAAGATTAATTAAATGGGTAGTCATTACGAATCTCCAGTAAGAGAAGCCTTAATAGAAGGGGATAAAACTTATCATGATATTACTCTGGATATAGTTGCACCTATAGAGGGTAAAGCTACTAAGTTCTGGTGGTGTATGTTTACAATATCTGCCATTGTAGCTCTTTGGGGCTTTGGCTGTATGGCGTATACTATAGGTGTAGGAATAGGTGTTTGGGGTTTAAATAAAACTGTAGGATGGGCATGGGACATTACTAATTTCGTTTGGTGGGTTGGTATAGGACATGCTGGAACTCTTATATCTGCTGTTTTATTACTCTTTCGTCAAAAGTGGAGGATGTCTATAAACAGGTCTGCTGAGGCTATGACAATTTTTGCTGTGGTACAAGCTGGGTTATTTCCTATAATCCATATGGGGCGACCTTGGTTAGCTTATTGGGTTTTACCTTTACCAAATCAATTTGGTTCCCTTTGGGTAAACTTTAACTCTCCCTTACTTTGGGATGTATTTGCCATATCTACGTATTTAACTGTATCATTAGTATTCTGGTATGTAGGTCTGGTTCCAGACTTTGCTATGATAAGAGATAGAGCAGTAAATCCACTTACTAAAAAGATATATAGATTTTTTAGCTTTGGATGGACTGGCAGAGCTAAGCATTGGCAAAGATTCGAGGAAGTTTCCTTAGTATTAGCAGGTTTAGCTACACCTCTAGTTCTTTCAGTTCATACTATAGTATCTATGGACTTTGCTACTTCTGTAATACCTGGTTGGCATACGACCATCTTTCCTCCTTATTTTGTGGCTGGGGCTGTGTTTTCAGGGTTTGCAATGGTTCAGACACTTTTGATAGTTATGAGAAGAGTTATAAACGTAGAATGCTATATTACCATCAGACATATAGAATTGATGAATATCATAATTATGGTAACAGGATCTATAGTTGGTGTAGCGTATATAACGGAATTATTTATAGCCTGGTACTCAGGTGTTGAATATGAACAATATGCGTTTTTAAACAGAGCTACAGGCCCTTATTGGTGGGCTTATTGGATAATGATGACTTGTAATGTCATATCTCCGCAGTTGATGTGGATTAGAAAATTGAGAAGAAACATAGTATTTACATTTATATTATCAATATTTGTGAATGTAGGTATGTGGTTCGAGAGGTTTGTGATTATAGTTACCTCTTTGCATAGGGATTATCTTCCTTCATCTTGGACAATGTTTTCTCCATCATTTGTAGATTTGGGTATCTATGTAGGGACGATTGGTTTTTTCTTTGTCTTATTTTTAGCATACTCTAGGACTTTTCCAGTTATAGCTCAAGCTGAGTTGAAGACTATATTAAAATCCTCAGGTGAGGAATACAAAAAAAAGCATAAGTAAAATGGGCAGTAACTATAAAACTATTTTAGCAGTATTTGACGATGATGACATCGTATTAGGTAGTGTTAAGAGACTCCGAGAAGAGGGGTATTATGTGGAAGAAGTCTTTTCTCCTTTTCCTATTCATGGATTAGATAAGGCTATGGGGCTAGCCCCAACTAGAATGGGCATAACCTCTTTTATATATGGTTGTTGTGGTTTGACTTTTGCTATTTTGTTGACATCTTATATGATGAACTACGACTGGATTCAAGATATAGGGGGTAAACCTGCTAATAGTTGGTTTTATAATATGCCTTCATTCGTACCAATCATGTTTGAGTTGACTGTATTTTGTGCTGCGCACCTGATGGTATTCACTTTTTTCTTCAGATGTGATTTATATCCAGGAAAGATGGAAGATAGTCCTGATATCAGAATTACTGATGATAAATTTGTCATGGAAGTAGTTTTAGAAGGAGACGAAGATAAGTTGAAGGATTTACTTAGGGAAACTGGTGCCATTGAAATTAAAAATAAGCCATAAGTTAGATGAAGAGTAATATAATCATAGCCCTAAAATTTTTAATTGTTGTAATGTTTATTTCTTCTTGTGGTCAAAGAGATAAGAGTAAACCAAATAAAGTTTATATGCCAGATATGTACTATTCGTTGGCCTATGAACCATATAGTTATAATGAAAATTTTGCGGATAAGTCCTCAGCGAGGAAACCAGTAGCTGGAACTGTAAAAAGAGGGTTCGTCCCTTATGATATGCCAAATACAACCGAAGGATATCAGTTGTCCAAGACAAAAGTGGTATCTCCATTGGAAAAAAATGAAGATAATTTGCGCAATGGAAAAGCAAATTTTAACATATACTGTGCCCTTTGTCATGGAGAGAAAGGTGATGGACAAGGAATTTTAGTGCAAAATGAAAAGATTCTAGGGGTGCCAGATTTCAGCAAAGTAAGGCTCCCAGATATAACAGAAGGTAGTATTTTTCACGTTATAACCTATGGAAAGGGAATAATGGGATCCCATGCTTCTCAATTAACTAAAAAAGAGAGATGGGAAATAGTTCAGTATGTAGAAAAGTTAAGAAATGATTTGTAATTTATCTCTTGCATAAGCAAAGTAGATATTTTTTTAAGTCATTAAGCAAAAAAGAATAACGTATATCTGTATAATAAATTAGCATGTATTTATTTTCAAAGAGACTAAAAGGTGTTTGTATCCTACTCATGGCTATAGGGGTAATATCCCTTGTGTATGGTTTATTATCGGCACCTAAAACCATAGAGGACTTAAAGTCACATTCTCATGGTGAGCATTCACATCACTCGACAGAATTAGTAGATAATAATCCCCACAATGACATAGAACATATGACACATACATTACATCAATTACAAACCCGACCTTGGTCGGCATTATATGTAAGTGTTTTCTTTTTTATGGCTATTTCCCTAGGGGCGGCTTGTTTTTTATCTATTCAAAATGCTACCAAGGCTGGGTGGGCTGTATTGGTTCTCAGAATTATAGAGGGGATAACTCTCTTTATTCCTGTAGGAGGGATTTTGATTTTGATTGTTCACTTATCATCTGCATTTCATCTGAATCATATATTCCATTGGATGGAATCGGGAATAACAGACCCTAATGCAGAGAATTACGATGCTATAATAGCTGGAAAATCGGGATATCTAAACTTTCCATTTTTCATCATAAGAGGAGTTATATATGTGGCTATGTGGTCTTTGCTTACGTATCTAATTCGTAAAAATTCATTACTTCAAAAAACTCCAGGGACTGGCATGGTCTTTTGGGGGAGGTCTATGAAGTATAGTGTGATATTTTTAGTCTTTTTTGCAGTTACTTCTTCTACGTCTTCTTGGGATTGGATAATGTCTATTGAACCTCATTGGTTTAGTACTTTATTTGCTTGGTATATCGTGGCAGGAATGTTAGCTACAGCGACTACTACATCGGCTATTATATTTATCTTTTTAAGATCCAAAGGCCTTCTGAAAGAAGCTAATAATAGTCACCTACACGATTTGTGTAAGTATATGTTTGCATTTAGTATATTTTGGACATACCTATGGTTTTCTCAATTTCTGTTGATTTGGTATTCTAACATTCCTGAAGAGGTTACTTATTTTATGACCAGATTTGAAGAATATAAAATCCCATTCTTATCCATGTTGGTTATGAATTTCGTCTTCCCTGTGTTACTTCTTGTAAATGCTGATTTTAAACGTGTTTACTGGTTTGTGATTATGGGAGGTATAGTAATCTTGATAGGGCATTGGTTAGACGTATTTATTATGATAATGCCTGGCAGCGTGGGGAGTAATTGGAGTATAGGCATACCAGAGATTGGTACTACCTTGGGAGTTTTAGGTTTATTTGTCTATATTGTTATGAATGGCATTTCTAAAGCGCCCCTTTTTCCAGAGGGTAATCCTCTATTAGAAGAGAGTAAAAGATTCCACTTTTAGAGATTTCATAAGTCTTTGGATTTGGTCGATAAACCAGATCATATGATTTAATGGAAAATCTTCTGTAAAAAGTGTAAGTAGAAAAGCCTGAAGATCCCAATATTATTCTATATCTTAGAATTGTTGTTCAACTTGGTGATTTAAACTATTTATTTTTTTTCAGAAAAGTCTTAAATTTGATGCTGATCAAGTATTTCTAGATAAGCTAGGCGCTTGCTATTGTTGAGAGCTATTTTATGGTAATTATTTTTTTAAGAAAAACTAGTATCTAAATAGCCTTTTTAAACAATTTTTATAAATCAAATAGTTATCATGAATGCAAAGTTTTCTACAAGGAGTTTATTGTTTTTCATACTGTTATCTTTAATTTTTTCCTGTATTAAAAGTGAGAGGACGGCAGATACAGGAGAAGATTCAAAACTGAGTTCGGATAAGATTATTAGGCTATTCCAACTTAAGGATTCTGAAAATCAAGGCAAGAATCTAGGTAAAGAAGTAACAGTTACTATAGATACAATTAATTTTACTATATCGTTATCTGTTCCGTATAATGCTATTTTGACTGGTTTAAGATTTAACATAGAAACTCCAGATAACGCAAAAATAACTCCCTCGAGTGGGGAAGAGGTTAATTTTGAGCTCATAGCCGATTCTAATCCTAAGGTTTATAGAAAAATATTCAAGGTGACAGCCCAAGATGGCAGCTCCAAAGATTACACAGTAAATATAACTAAAGCTTTATCTGGCGAGTGTAGTATTAAATCATTTAAACTAATTAACCATATAAATACTGGCAAAAAACTTGTGAAAGATATAACTGGAACTATAAATCCCGATGACTTTACTATATCTTTAATTGTTCCAAATACTGCAGTTATAGAAGGGTTAAAACCAACTATAGAGACTGACTTTGGTGCTACAGTTAGTCCAGCAAATGAAATATCTCAGGATTTTATTTCTGGCGAAGCTGTAGCTTATACTGTTACAGCTCCAAATGGAACAAAAAATATTTATAAAGTAACTATAATTAAAGAAATCGCTCCGAAATTAACATCTTTTATAATACAGGCTAATGTTGATAAAGGCGTACCAAACCAAGTCGAATCTGTATTGACTCATGATGATGACAGTGATACTGGTAGTATCTCATTAAAATTTCCCAAAGGAGCTAATGATATTAATTTAACAGGATTAACATCTGCCATTCAGGTGCCTGATGGGTGTGTAGTAGATCCAGCTTCTGGAGAAATATCTGGAGAGATTGAAGGTAAAGCTTTTACTTTATTAAAAGGTGATACTGGTTCTACAAGAGTCTATACAGTAACCGCAGTTAAAAGCCCTTATATTAGTCGTTTTGTATTTGCTTCTAGTGGCAATGCTGGTATAGATTCTGACGTAGTTGGAAATATTGACCATAGTAACAACACTATAAATCTAGTTGTGCCTAGTGGTATTGATTTAACTTCTGTTAGGTTAACACCTACAATTCAAGTGGGAGATGCTAAAACAATTACTAGTTCTCCTCAAAATTTTAGTAATCCTGTAAGTTATGAGGTAGTATCTTCTACTGACGAGAATTTTACTAAGACATATTCTGTTGAAGTAAGGAAAGTGTCATCTGAGGCTAAAATCACAAAATTTGAATTAGAAAAGGGATATCCTGGTAGTATTATAGATAATGTTGCTGGCAGTGATAGGGGTAGGATAGTTGTGCATTGTGTTGCTTTAGCTTCAAGAAGAAACACTAAGCTTCCTTCTATAGAAGTATCAAGATGTGCTACTGTAAGTAGTACGCATGAAAATGGTTTTAGTCGTTATAATATTATCTATGAATATACCGTAACAGCTGAGGACAAAAAAACAACAAAAACTTATGATATGTTTATGTATAATCAGGCTTATGCTGTAACTAAAGATGAAGTGAAACTAGAAGGAAATGATATTACTACAGCTTCTGTATCTGTTGATAATGATAAAAGAGTTATAACTTTTTCTGTGTCTTCCACTACTAATGATTTAACAGCTTTAATGTTGTCCTTAAACTCTACTAGAGGATATTTCATAGAAACTAGCGCAGTTCAAGATTTTTCTAATGGGAAAGAAGTAAGGTATGAGTTTAAGAAATATACATTTGGTGGGAAGAGATATGTGTCTATAGGTTATTACTGGGTAAGGGTAACTAGGTCTCTTTAATGGTATCTCTTAACTAAAAGAGTTATCAAAATGTTTAAAAACTCAAAATCACTTCTGGTTTTTGAGAGTATGTAAATTAATTGAAATCGGATTATATAATTATTTCTGAGTATGGTATGACTATTTTGAAGCCTTTTTCTGATAAGTAGTTAGGTGTGTTCTCATTTCCAGTAAACATTACAAAGTCTCCTCCCCATGCCCCCAAAGATTTTACTATACCATCTTTGTAATCTGAAAAGACAGACTCAGATATCATCGGGATTCCAAGTGTTTTAGAAACTATTTTCTCGTGTTCTTTGAGAAGGTATTCGAATTGATCTAGTGATTTTACAGATATAATCTCTTTAGTTATGTGAGAAATATCAGATATGGACTTTATAGGATTATCTATAGTATTATAATATTCTATAGCCTTTTTAGTACTCATTTTATTGCCTAGGTATACAAAATATAGATTGTCTTTAAAGGGAACATCAAAATTTATCTCCCTCCAAGAGGCTTTACTTTCTTTATTATCATAGACTATAGCTCTTTGTGATTTTGCACAAGCAAGGTCATATCCACTACCTAAAAATGATTTAGACCTTTTCATCAAATCAAAGGGATTTATCTCTGCCCACTCAGATAGATTAGTTATTAAAGTAGAACTGCTTCCCATACCCCATTCAAGGGGAAAGGTGAGTTTAGTCTCTACCCTAACAGAATTTTTATCACTGAGAAAAGCGGGATTTATAGATGTGCTAGACTTTAATAAGTCTTGAAGTATAGAAGCTGTCTCCATATGGGAACAAGCTAAGATTTGAAGAGTCTCTATATCAAAATCAGATGTAAACCACAATTGATCATTTAAATCATAAGCTTTCCATTCTAATAGTCTTTTTTTTGAAGTGTTAGAAACGAACATGGTTTGTCCTTTTGTCAAGGGAAGAGCTAGAGACAGAGCCCCCTTTAGAACAAAATATTCTCCAGTAAGAAGGAATTTACCATTGCTATAGAACTGCATAACATTATGCATTATGGTGGCATAAAATATAAAGGAGTCTCAATTAATTGAGACTCCTTTATTTAGAATCAAAAATTTATAATAATTTAGGGAGTGAATTATAAATTAATTCACTTTGTTATTAAGTTCAGACCCAGGCTTAAACTTAACAACAGTCTTAGAAGCTATCTGTATAGCTTGTCCTGTTTGGGGATTTCTACCTTCTCTAGCCTCTCTCTTTGAAGTAGAAAAAGAACCAAACCCTACTAAAGATATTTTACCTCCTTTAGATAAAGTGTTTTCTACATTAGAAACGAATGACTCCAACATTTTTTTTGCATTTTCTTTAGTAGATCCTGTATCCGATGCCATTGCATCTATAAGTTCTGATTTATTCATAATTTCATTTTTTTTTAAAATGTTAAAACAAGTCGGCTAATTTATGGTTTTTTCTTACACGATTAAAAAAAATCAATCAGTGCTTATAATTTAATTTTTATCACTTCCCCTTGGTTATTTCTGATGTTAAAAACAGTGTCATTTTCGAACACTAAGTATTGTCCTTTTATACCTTTCAAAGTGCTTTGAAACTTAGATTCTTTTTCAATATTTAGAGTTTTTATACTGTTTAATCTAGATTCTAAGGGGTAATTTATATCACAAATGCTACTATCGTTTATCAAGTAGACTTTTAAATCTTCATCTAGATATTTAATCGCTCTATCTCTTTGCTTATAGATATCTATTTCTGAAATTTCATTTGTTAACATTTTTCTCCAATTAGTCTTATCTCTAAATATCTCTTTTAGAGAGACTTCAATTAAGCCAGCTAAATATCTATTTGGTGTTTCAGCAATTGATATAGCTCTTATAGCTCCTTGATCAATCCATCGCGTGGGTAATCCACTTTTGCGAGTTATGCCTATTTTTATATCATCTGTTATGGCTAGATATACTACATGTGGCTGTAATTCTATTTTTTTTTCCCATTCTAAGTCCTTTACTTCTATTCCTAAATGTGCTTTGCTCAACTCTGGCCTAAAAATGCTTTCATTAGTTTGAGGTGATTCCCAAAAACACGAATAACAATGTCCCTGACGATAGATTTTATCAACTGTTTTCTCACAGAAGACACACTTAGAGCTCAGGTGTTCTATACTGAACTCCCTAGATATTAATTTGTTTAATTCTATATAACCAGATTCTGTATTTAGGAAATATCTAACTGGACTGGCATACTCTGTATGCATTTTTTTCAAGTGAACCTGTAATGTCATTTTATTTAAAAATTCTGCCTGAACTCAAGTTTTGATGGCTATTTTATTTTGATGGTTAAAAGTATAAACATTCCACTGAAATGAGCTACATAAAGATTCAGTCCAACTGAGATTATAAGTCTAATTCTTCAATAGCCAAAACTATATTTTTATCGTTTATAATTCTAGTATGGATATCGTATTTTATCTCTTGTTTTTCCTTTGTCAATATTCCTTTAGGGAATTTTGATAGATTTATGTCATCCTTAATACTTATGCCGCCTTTTCCATAGGCTTTGTAAATGGATTCTTTTGCTCCCCAGGCAATGTGTATATCTCTTAAATCAATAAATATTTCCTTTTCTCGTTCTGTTAAAAACTTATCTGTTAAACTCAATATCCTATTTGATATGACCTCTTCTATATCTACACCTATTTCTCTATTGCTGAGTGCTATTGCTATAGACTGTTTAGAATGAGATATGGAAATAAACTGAGAACTGTTCGACAAGAAAGGTTTACCCTGGGGAGTATATAACAATTGATCGTCGTTTATACCTAAACTTTTGAGACACATTCTAGTATATAGAAACTCCTTTTTTCTTTTTGAAGAAGAGAACTTTTTAAATAATTTTAAACTGTCAACACTCAATAATCCTTCCTTTATCATCGATGATGAATTTATATGATCAGGCATATCAAAAACGTGTATTTCAGTTTGCTCTCCTATTTTGTATCCTTTGAATTTCAAGTATTTTAGTAGCTTTGCGCAGTTAGAATTTTAAAACACAAAAATATGAAAACAAATACTGGACTTTACATTCCGTATAAGGTAAAAGATATGTCATTGCACAATTGGGGAAAAATGGAAGTGGAACTAGCTGAAGCCGAAATGCCAGGGTTAATTTCATTGAGAGAGGAATACAAAGATTCTAAGCCCCTAAAAGGCGCTCGCATAGCGGGATGTCTACATATGACTATACAGACAGCTGTATTGATAGAGACTCTAATACATCTAGGAGCCGAAGTGTCATGGAGTTCGTGCAATATATTTTCCACTCAAGATCATGCAGCGGCTTATATAGCTAAATTGGGAATACCAGTATATGCTTGGAAAGGCATGAATGAAGAAGAATTCAATTGGTGTATAGAGCAAACACTATTCTTCGGAGAAGAGAGAAAACCTCTAAATATGATTTTAGATGACGGAGGAGATCTGACTAATCTAGTCTTAGATAAGTACCCTCACCTCACTAAAGATATAAGAGGAATATCCGAAGAGACCACCACAGGTGTTCACAGGTTATACGAAAGAGTTAAAAAAGGAACTTTGCCTATACCTGCCATCAATGTAAACGACTCTGTTACCAAATCTAAATTTGATAATAAATACGGATGTAGAGAGTCTGCTGTAGACGCTGTTCGTAGAGCAACTGACTTAATGATTTCTGGTAAAGTAGTAGTTGTGGCTGGTTTTGGAGATGTAGGTAAAGGGAGTGCCGCTTCTTTTAGCAGTGCAGGAGCAAGAATTATAGTTACAGAGATCGATCCTATATGTGCTTTACAAGCTGCCATGGAAGGTTTCGAAGTAAAAAAAATGAAAGATGCAATATTAGAAGCTGATATTGTAATTACTACAACTGGAAACAAAGACATCATCGTAGAAGAGCATTTTCTAAAAATGAAAGACAAGGCTGTAGTTTGTAACATAGGGCATTTCGACAATGAAATAGATATGGATTGGTTAGATACAAATTATGGAGATACCAAAGTAGAGATAAAACCTCAAGTACACAAGTATACTTTAAACGGAAAAGATATAATAGTTCTAGCAGAAGGCAGGTTAGTGAATTTGGGTTGTGCTACTGGTCATCCCTCTTTTGTTATGTCTAATTCTTTTACTAATCAAACTCTGGCTCAAATAGAACTGTGGAAAAACACAGATAAATATCAAAATGAAGTGTATACTTTGCCAAAAGTTCTAGATGAAAAAGTAGCTAAACTACACCTTTCAAAAATTGGAGTAGAATTAGATGAGCTAAGCCAAGAACAAGCAGAATATATAGGAGTTAAAAAAGAAGGTCCTTTTAAACCAGATTACTACAGATATTAAAACAGATATAAATATTGTAAAATCAAAAGGAATCTCTCGATTTATTTTTTTTCTTATAAAAAATTACAAAGAGATATTTTATAAAAAACACCTGCTTTTTTTGGCAGGTGTTTTAGCTTAAAACCTCATTTTTATCATAAAAGTTGAATATATGAATACAGAAGACAGATATATATCCAAGGCTTTTGGAATACATCCAATCATGGAGTGCATTAAATCTGGGAAAAAAATCATTAAAATATTCATACAAAAAGGATTAAAAGGCAATAATATAGAAGATCTCAAAGAGATGATAAGGATAAACAAAATACATTGTGTATATGTTCCCTTACAGAAATTAAATAGTCTTACTAGAAAAAATCACCAAGGTGTTTTTGCCTTTATCTCTCCTATAGATTTTTTTAAAATAGATGATATTCTTCCACAGATATATGAAAGAGGAGATCTGCCTCTTCTGCTTATTTTAGACAGAGTGACAGATGTTAGAAATTTTGGATCCATTGTACGTACAGCCAAATGTGCAGGTGTTGATTCCATTATAATCCCCGATAAGGGAAGTGCTCTTATAAATGAGGATGCTATAAAGACATCTGCTGGTGCTATCTACGATATCCCGATTTGTAGAGAGAAATATATACTCAATACAATAGATTATTTGTATGATAGTGGGGTTCAGGTAGTAGGAGCAACAGAAAAAACTGATAAATCTCTATACGAGATAGATTTTAGTATTCCAAGCGCAATAGTTATGGGATCGGAAGAAGATGGTATATCGCCTGCATATCTAAAAAAGATAAAAGAAAGGGCTTCCATTCCTATGGAAAAAGGCATATCGTCTCTTAATGTATCTGTAGCTTGCGGAGTGTTTTTATACGAGGCTGTGAGGCAGAGAACACATATTCTGTCCAAACCCACTAACACTATCCCGATCTAATCTAAAGATTGATTCTCTATAGCGCCTAACTCTAACATTTCTTCGTATTCCTCAGGACTCAGGTCATTAAAAAAGAAATGAATAGGATTTACTCTTCTATTATTCTTATGCACCTCATAGTGAAGATGGGGCGCTGTGGAACTCCCTGTATTACCTACATAGCCTATTATATTACCTCTTTTAACCTTATCTCCTTTCTTAACGTTAAACTCTTTCATATGTGCGTACAGAGTTTTATACCCATATCCGTGATCTATAATAACTACGTTACCATATCCATTATTTAACCTTCTGTTTTTAGTAGTAAGGGACTTCGCAGCATATACAATACCATCACCTGTAGAATAAATGGGTGTGCCTTCAGGAGCTGCAAAATCTAATCCACTGTGCATTTTTCTCACCTTATATATAGGGTGTGTTCTATATCCAAAACCAGATGATAACCTCTTTAATTCCTTATTGGAGATCGGTTGTATTGCAGGTATAGAGGCTATCATCTTACTCTTATTCTTCAAGAGTGAAGTTATCTCATCAAGTGATTTTGACTGTATGTACAATTTCTTAGCGAGAATATCTGTTTTTCTAACTGTGGACATTATGAGTTGGGAATTATCAAAGCCTTTTAACTCATTATAGCGATTTATTCCTCCAAAACCAGCATTCCTCACACTCGAGGGGATGCTATCGGTTACTAATAACACCCTATAAATGGAATTATCTCTATCTTTCATTATTTCTAAAACAGAATTTATCTCATTTATTTTTTTGTTTATTATATTGTAATTAACCAACAGATTATTTAACTCCCTCTTAATTTTTTTCTCTTTTGGAGAATCAACAAAATGGAATACTACGGAAAATGCTATACTTCCAAAAAGCAAAGACGATAAGATGAAAAAGAGCACTTCCATTAGTATATCTCTACGCCTTTTGGTTATTTTTATAAAGGAGAGACTGCTTGGATCGTACTTGTATCTGTTTTTTTTGTTTGTCACAAATTTATATTATGTCTAATATAGTTACCTTCGCAGGTTTGAATACCAAGGGTCAAAAGTAAAATTTATTTCACAAAAACACTATGAAATCAAAAGATATAAGAGGGTTGTTTTTAGATTTTTTCAAAGACAAACAACACAAAATAGTCGAATCCGCTCCTATTATCTCTAAAGATGACCCTTCATTACTCTTTGTAAACGCTGGGATGAATCCCTTTAAAAACATATTTTTAAATAGTGAAAAGCCTTTTGCTCCAAGAGTTTCTAACACTCAAAAATGTCTTAGGGTATCTGGAAAACACAACGATTTAGAGGAGGTGGGTAGAGATACTTATCATCACACTATGTTCGAAATGTTGGGCAACTGGTCTTTTGGAGATTATTTTAAACAAGAAGCTATTGATTGGGCTTGGGAATTATTGACCAAAATATATAAAATAGATCCTAAAGATCTCTTTGTGACTGTTTTCGAAGGGGATAAAAAAGACGGTATAGAGCTCGACTTAGAGGCTCATACATTCTGGGAAAAACATCTTCCTAAGGATAGAATCCTAAAATGTGGTAAAAAAGATAACTTTTGGGAAATGGGATCTACTGGTCCTTGCGGACCTTGTTCGGAAATACATATAGATATAAGAGATGACCATGAAAAAAGAGCTGTACCTGGCAGAGATCTAGTAAATAAAGATAATCCTCAAGTAATAGAAATTTGGAATCTGGTATTTATTCAGTATAATCGAAAATCTAATGGTGTATTAGAAAAACTTCCTCAGCAGCACGTAGATACTGGAATGGGATTTGAGAGATTATGTATGATTCTACAAGGAGTGAAATCGAGTTACGACACTGATATATTTACACCTATAATCTCTAAAATATCTGAGATAACAGGGAAAAAATACAACGATAAGGAAGATACAGATATAGCTATAAGAGTCATAGCAGATCACCTTCGTGCTATAGCTTTTTCTATAGCAGATGGACAATTACCTTCTAATACTGGTGCTGGTTATGTCATTAGACGAATATTGAGAAGAGCTGTCAGATATGGATTTACTTTCTTAGAGAGAAAACAACCGTTTATATACAAAATAGTCGACACCTTAGTGATTGAAATGTCAGAGACTTTCACTGAACTAAAGGCTAAAAAGACATTGATAAAAAACGTAATAAAAGAAGAAGAAGAATCTTTCTTTAAAACCTTAGAACAAGGTATGATTAGAATAGATCAAATGATTAAAGATTCAAAAGGAGATACTGTTTCTGGAGAAAAAGTGTTCCAGCTCTATGACACTTATGGATTCCCAGTAGATTTAACTGGATTGATCCTAAAAGAGCACCACATGAAACTAGATGAACAAGGGTTTAAAAAAGAGATGGAAATACAAAAAAATAGATCTAGAGAATCCGCTTGTGTAAAAATTGATGATTGGATAGAGATAATTAAAGATCACAAAGGGGAATTTATAGGTTATGACTGTTTAACAAGTGAGGTGAAAATCTCCAAATACAGAAAGGTGACAACCAAGGATAAACATATATATCAGCTAGTGTTTAATATCACTCCTTTTTATGCTGAAAGTGGGGGGCAAATAGGAGACACGGGATATATAGAAAGTTCTAATGTTAGAATCCCCATAATAGACACCAAAAAAGAAAATAACCTAACGGTTCATATCGTAAATGAAATCCCAGAAAACACGACTGATACTTTTAATGCGGCAGTAGAAAAATCTCGTAGAAATAAGATAACGATCAATCACTCGGCCACACATCTTTTACACCAGGCACTTAGAAATATATTAGGTCAACACGTAGAACAAAAGGGATCATATGTCAGTGATAAATATCTCCGTTTTGACTTTTCACACTTTTCCAAGTTAAGTCCAGATCAGATAAGAGATGTAGAGAAATTCGTCAATAATAAAGTAAGGAGCAATATAATTCTCGAAGAAAAACGTGAAGTTCCAATAGACGAAGCTAAAGCACAAGGCGCTACAGCTCTATTTGGAGAAAAATATTCAGATTTGGTGAGAGTCATAAAGTTTGGTGACTCTATAGAATTATGTGGAGGCACTCATGTTAAACAGACAGGAGATATATTTTTATTTAAAATAACACAGGAGACATCCATAGCTACTGGAATCAGACGTGTAGAAGCTATAACATCATCGGCTGCAGAAGAGTTTTTTACAGAAAAATTAAATCTCTTGGAAGAAGTAAAGAGTAAATTAAAAAACACTTCGGATCCCATAAAAGCCATAACAGATCTACAGGAAGAAAATAGTATTTATAAAAAGAAGATTCTGTCTATGACAAAGGAGAAGACAAAGTCTATAAAGGCTAATCTTTTAAAATCTATAAGTCGTATGGAAGATATCAATTTTATATCTACCGAATTAGATCTAGATACAGAATCTGTTAAGAGCTTAGCATTTGAATTAGACAGAGAGATTCAAAACTTGTTTTTTATAGCTGGATCAGTGTCCAACGGCAAGATAAATATCACAGTTTTTATTTCTAAAAATCTAGTCAAAGAAAGAAATTTAAGTGCTAATGAGATTATTCAAAAAATTTCCAGAGAGATAGATGGCAGGGGTGGCGGACAAGACTTTTTCGCTATAGCTGGAGGTAAAAATCAAGGAGGGTTACCCCGAGCTATGCAACTAGCAAAAGAATACATCTCATGAACAAAGTAGCTTTTTACACATTAGGGTGCAAATTAAATTTTTCAGAGACTTCTACTATATCGAGAGATCTCACCAAAAATGGTTATGAAAATGTGTCTTTCGAAGATAAGGCCGATATATATATAATCAACACCTGTTCTGTAACAGAAAACGCTGATAATAAATTTAGAAGTGTAGTAAAATCAGCCCTTAAAAAAAATCCCAACGCTTTTTTAATAGCCATAGGCTGTTATGCTCAACTCAAACCAGAGGAGATATCTCAAATAAATGGGGTAGATATGGTTTTAGGTGCTACTGAAAAATTCAAGATACTAAACTATATAAACGATATCGCTAAAAAGCCCTTGACAGAAGTCCACTCTTGCGAGATAGGAAATGCAGATTTCTTTGTGAGTTCTTATTCTATGGGAGACAAAACACGTGCCTTTTTGAAAGTACAAGATGGATGTGATTACAAATGCACATATTGCACTATTCCACTAGCTAGAGGGAAGTCTAGAAGTGATACTTTAGAAAGTGTTATAAATAATGCTGTAGATATTTCCAATAATGGAATAAAAGAAATAGTACTTACAGGAGTAAACGTAGGTGACTTTGGAAAGTTAAACCCAGGAGATAAGACTTATAAGAATTCTTTTTTCGAGTTGATACAAGAATTAGACAAGGTAACAGGCATAGATAGAGTTAGAATTTCATCAATAGAACCGAACTTATTAAAAAATGAAATCATACGATTTGTATCTAAGTCAAGTAAAATAGTTCCTCATTTTCACATACCTCTACAATCGGGCAGTGATACTATTTTAAGGAGGATGAAGAGGCGTTATCTTACAAATCTCTATTCTAAAAAGATAGATACTGTTAAAAAAATAATGCCTGATGCTTGCATAGGAGCCGACGTAATAGTAGGATTCCCTGGAGAAACTGAAGAACTGTTTTTAGAGACATATAATTTTATATTAAACACTGATATATCTTATTTACATGTCTTTTCTTATTCTGAACGAGATAATACTTATGCTGCTGATAATATCAAAGAGGTAATACCCAAAGAAGTGAGAAATAAGAGGAGTAAAATGTTGCGCACTCTATCAGCCAAAAAACGAAGAGCCTTTTATGAATCTCAGTTAAACAAGGAGTTTCTAGTTCTCTTTGAATCTGAAAATAAAAGCGGATTTATACACGGCTTCACTGAAAATTACGTCAAGGTAAAAACCTATTGGAATCCAGAATTAGTAAATACTATACATAAAGTGACTTTGTCAAAAATATCTCAGGAAGGAGAGGTTATATGTGATTTTATATAGTCTTTGTTGGGTTATATCACTGTTTTGAATATTTAGACCGTTTGAAAATAAACATTCAAAATCTATTTATGATAAATTATCCTAAAGATCCCTGATTAAAAAATTCGAAGAAGAAGCCGCCCCGTTTCATTAATGAAACAGCTTTTTTTTTAATTTTTGGTATTTAGCGCTACATTTTGCATTCCTTTTAAAAACCTGAGCTCGACTAATAAAGACACTTGAATCCTTTGATTTTATTCGGATTTAAGGAAATCCCCTTTAGTTTTGGGCTCTTTTTGTATGCTTATGATACCGACGAACTCAGATTAAAACGTAAAAAATTACTACTATCTTAGCGCGCTAGCTTTCGGGCAATGGTTTACTTATAAAGTAGGGCATTGACACTTATTTTTTAACCTTAATTTAATTATGTTTAAGAAAAATTATTTTGTAAAGAGCGTTATTTTCTCTTTTGTGTTGTTGTCGGCGATTATTTTTTCCTGTGATAAAAAGAACATTATAGAAGATGATTTAGATATATGTATAAATTCATTTGAATTACTGAATTCTGAAAATGAGCGAAAAAACTTAGGTTCTGATATAATTTCTGAGATAAATGCTCAAGAGCATACTATATCATTAACAGTTCCTCATATTGCTGAATTAACTGGATTAAAGTTTAATATAAAACTATGTGAAGGGACTACCATATCCCCTGCTAGTGGAGAAGAAGTCAATTTTGAAGTTATAGAAGAATCTACAGAGGAAGAAACTACTAAAAAGCCTTCTCCTCAACGTTATAAAAAGATATTTACTTTAACAAAAGGTGGAACGCAAAAAGAGTATACAGTAATCATAACAAGAGCTTTATCTAGTGATTGTTCCATTAGTTCTTTTGAATTAAAGAAGACTGAGAATAATGGTAAAATTTTTGGAGATAGAGTGGGGCAAATTACTAAAACTGATGGAGCTAATACAATAACATTACATGTATCTGATGCTGCTAATTTAGATGACTTAACTCCTACAATAATTCACACAGGGGCTATTATTACTTCGGGAGAAGTAGTTTCTACTACTGAAAACAGTATTACAACAACTACAGTAAATTATACAGTAACAGCTGAAGATGGAAAGACAACAAAGGTTTATGCGGTAAAATATGTCAAAAGCTTGTCTTCTGATAATAGAATTTCTAAATTTGAGTTTAAGAAAGAGAGTAATGTTAATGATGGTCTAAAATTAACTAGGTCTTCTATTGCTGAAGAAGGTAAAACAGTTGATGTTACAATTGATAATTCTGCTGGAACCGTAAAGGTAAAAGTATCTACAGAAGCATATATAACAGATTTAATCCCCACTATAACTAGGCATACTAGTGCTACTATAAGTCCAGAAATTGCAGCTCATAATTATAGTAATGGTAATAAAGTTTATACCATTACAGCTGAAGATGGTCAAACAAAACAGTATACAGTGTCTATTGCTACGGATTTGTCTAATGCTAAAGAGATAAGCAGTTTTAAATTAGAAAAATCTAAAAATGAAACTAAGATTTTTGGAGATAGAGAGGGCGTTATTACGGAATCTACTGATACTTCTACTATAACATTACACGTGTCTGATGCTGCAACTTTAACTGATCTAAAACCTACAATAATTCATACAGGGGCTAGTATTACTTCGGGAGAAGTAGTCTCTACTACTGTAAACAGTATTACCACAACTACAGTAAGTTATACAGTAACTGCTGCAGATGGAAAAACAAAGGTCTATGAGGTAAAATATGTCAAAGACTTATCTTCTAATAATAGAATTTCTAAATTTGAGTTTAAGAAAGAGAACAATGTTAATGATGGTCTAAAATTGACTAGATCTTCTGCTGCTGAAAGAGGTAAAACGGCAGATGTTACAATTGATAATTCTGCTGGAACCATAAAGGTAAAAGTGTCTACTGCAGCAACCATAACAGCTTTAACTCCTACTATAACCAAGCATGCTAGTGCCACTATAAGTCCAGCTGAAGGTATTCATGATTATGCAACTTCTAAGACTTATACCATTACAGCTCAGGATGGTCAAACAAAACAGTATACAGTTTCTGTTTTTAAGGATTTGTCTAATACTAAAGACATAAGCAGTTTTAAATTTGAGCATGCTCAAAATGGTGATAAGGGCTTTAATGGTCAGGATTATGGTGGCACCATAAATAATCCTTCTAATGCAGATTGGGAAGGGACTATAACTATCGCAAAAATGCCACATACTATTACAAATTTAACAGGTCTAAAGCCTACTATAGCTATCAGTGCTAGTGCCACAGTAAATCCAGCAGCTGAAGTAGTACAAAATTTCACTCGTGGTACAGCTGTAGTATATACTGTAACAGCTCAAGATGGAACTACTAGAAATTATAATGTAACCATAGGTGAGTTAAGTGCAATGGCAGATATTACTTCTTTTAAAATTAAACAGTTAGATCATAGTATCATTGCTCCAAATGTTACAACAGATATGACGATAAGTCCTACAAATGGTGGAAATGATTATACAATAGTATTAGATGGAGAAGATGATAATGATGTAAAATTAAAACCTGAAATAGTAGTGTCTCCAAGTGCTACAGTAAATCCAGCTTCTGGAGCAGAAACTACCTTTACTTATGGTATAGCTCAAACTTATACTGTAACAGCTGAAAATGGTGCTACAAAAGTATATAGTGTAACTGTAAAGTCGTCGAATTCTAAGATGAAATCATTTAAGTTTAAAACTAGTGATGTAAATAATAGTAGTAAAAGAATTGTTCAAGATGTAACAGGAGTTATAGATCATGGTACTAAAACAGTAACTGTAAATGTTGCGCATGATGCAGAGCTTAATGGTTTAACTCCTCATATAGAATTATGTAAGGGAGCTAGTATTAGTCCCGAAGCTACTACACCGCAAGACTTTAGTAGTGAAAAAACTTACACTGTTACTGCTCAAGATGGGAAAAGCACTGCTAATTATGCTGTAACGGTTTATACCTTAAAGAAGGAATTTATCTCTAAATGGAGGACCAACCGAACATATGAAAAAATACAATTGCCTATATACGATGGAGGAGACTATGACTTTATAGTAGACTGGGGAGATGGTACAGAACCTAAACGCATCACGAACGACAATATAGTCGATGCTTCACATATGTATTTACACTCAGGAGAAAAAACCATCACTATCACAGGAAAAATAGAAGGTTTTAACTTCGGAGAAGTTTTCAAATGTAATGCATATAATTCTAGCATCATAGGTTGTGCTGATGCAGAAAAGATAATAGGTATTTCATCTTGGGGAGAGTTAAAATTTGGTAATCGCGGAGGGTATTTTGACGGGTGCAAAAACTTAACTTTCTTACCTCTAGAAGCGCCTAATTTAGAAGGGGTTACTAATATGAATTCGATGTTTAGGGGTGCTATAAATTTCAATCAAAATATAGGCAACTGGAATGTTTCTAATGTTACTAGTATGTATCGAATGTTTATGGGTGCTACATTTTTCAATCAAAACTTAAATAACTGGAATGTTTCTAATGTTCAAATGATGAACTCAATGTTTTTACTTGCTAGATTTTTCAATCAAAACTTAAATAACTGGAACGTTTCTAATGTTAAAGATATGGAATACATGTTTGCAGGTGCTACAGATTTTAATCAAGATTTAAGTTCTTGGAATGTTTCTAATGTTCAAATTATGGAAGCGATGTTTTCAGGTGCTACAGCTTTTAATAAAGATTTAAGTTCTTGGAATGTATCTAATGTTAAGTATATGAGACGGATGTTTGAAGGAGCTACATCTTTCAATCAAAATATAGGTAGTTGGAATGTTTCTAGGGTTTCTAGTATGTCTGAGATGTTTAGGGGTGCTATAAATTTCAATCAAAATATAGGCAACTGGAATGTTTCTAATGTTGAGGATATGGAATGGATGTTTACCAGTGCTACAGCTTTTAATCAAGATATAAGTTCTTGGAATGTTTCTAATGTTATGAAGATGGACCAGATGTTTAAAGATGCTGTATCTTTCAATCAAAATATAAGTAAATGGGACTTATGTAAGTCTATGTATTCGATGGGATTAATGTTTAGCGGTGCTACATCTTTCAAACAAGACTTAAGCAAATGGAAAGTGCCAAGAGGAACTAGCATGATACATATGTTTGAAAATTCAGGAATGCCTTATAGTGGCTCTGATAAGAGCGAGCATCCTACACATAAAACATCTGATTATTAGTATAATTATTGTTATTATTTAACAGCCGTCTCATTAATTAAATGAGGCGGTTTTTAGACATTATCTCATAAAGTGTGTAAATAAAAAAAGCTGCCTTGGTTTTGAGACAGCTTCGTGAATTTTTGTAAAGAGTATCTCTCTCAAGTTGTGTTGTTTATAAAGTAACTAATTAAGATACAGGAACTGCTGCTAAATCAACAAATTTTAGTCTATAAAATTTAGCCGTACGTCCATCCTGAGCTACTATTTTAAAAGAATAGCCTTTTTTGTTATAAAAATCAGCCTCTAAAGTAAATTCTTCTGTAGGATTATGAGCTGGGAAGTTATTAGCATTAGCTCCGCCAGAAGCATTGGTCGTATCAAAATAAGCTCCATTGGGAAGAGTAGTAGCTTTATTAGCCCAAAATATCCATCCCGCTTCTACATCAGCAGTTAAGTCATATCCTTTGGTTAAAGTTAGTACAATTGGGTTTGTATTAGAAGAGCCAGCGTTGGTATTATTTCCACTATCAATTCTAGGGTAAGCAGTCCCTACAGATGTGTTATCAGGTTTTCTGCAACTAATTACAAGTCCTGTGGCATTCTCATACTGACTGTTAGCAGTTAAAGCGCATTTAGTTGATGGAGTATCATGAACGAATATTAATTTATATGTTTTTTTAACGAGAACCTCATCACTTTTGTCTTTTTTAACAAGATTTAAACCCTGACTAATGCCTTCGTTTTTTTTTAACTCATCATGAACCAAACTAGTGGTAACAGAATAATTAAAAACACTAGAATTGTCATCAACCTTAGTGGTTCCTAGAGAAATACCTGTTTCAGATTTGTTTAAGGTAACCTCAGCCTCAAGTGTAACAGAAGATTCATTTAACTCTGTGTTAAAAGGCACAATCACTTTAATAACATCATCTTGAATAACGGCATCGAGCTTTTCACCTAGTGTGGCATATGTGTCAGCAGGAGTCTTTTTTATGAAAAGAGATTTGTAAGCAGTAGAAGCGGAAGCGCCACCACCAGTACCAGTAGTATTTCTCAACTTTTTGAAGGAAAATTGTTTAATGGCAATAGAAGATTGTTGAGATTTTTTTCCATTTTCTTGATTGTCTTCTTTAGAACAAGAAAATGTAAGTAAAATAAGAGCTAGAGATGCTAATATTGTTTTTAATAAATTTTTCATTTTTTAAAGTTTTTAAATTAAATCATAAAATTATTGAGGATATTTTTTCTCTTAAACCTAAAAAGGGTTTTTTGAAATTGAATATTTATTCTTTAAAACTGCTATCGATTTGAAAATAGAACCTCTCTTTCTCTTAGGCATTAATTAGAGAACCTTCTGTTCTATACCAACTTAGCAAGAGCCTTTTCTGCAGCTTGCACTTCAGCAACTGCCAAAGCAAAAAACTTAGCAGTTTGAACCGTATCACAAAAAAAGTAAAAGCTATAAAAAAAAATTAACAGGAGTTATCTGTACAGATAAGATCTGTAACTTTTAATATAGTTACCTTTAAACGGAATGCAAATGTATGAAAAAATTCGAATAAAATAGTTTTTTAAAAATCCTTTATAAAATCTTCTTAAGTTATCTCGAATTATTTGTAATCATACAATAAGTACTTCTTTCTTATCTCTTTAAATTGTTCTATTCCGTTTTTCCAAGTAGCTTTTATCTCATCTTGACTCATCCCTTTTTTTATCTGTTGTACTGTTTTGTCAGTGCCGATTAAAAGCCTAAAATAATTTGTGAAAAAATTATCTCTTTCAATTAAAGTGTTGTTATAAGCCCATATGATCCAATCTAAATTCAAACAGTTTAATTTTTTATCGTAATTAAAAGTTCCTTTAAAACATTTGAGCCCTTCGTGTTTAGGTTTTTTGGCTCCCAATACTGTTTTAGGAATAAAATAGTTTTCACTTGTTTTAAAAAAAGGAGACCCAAACATCTGAAATGGCATATCTGTTCCTCTCCCAACACTTACACTTGTCCCTTCAAAAAGTGCCAAACTGGGATATAAATTCACTGATTTATCATTAGGCAGATTAGGAGATGGCTTTATGGGCAAACTATATTCTTTATTCCGACTGTAATTATCACAGGCTATGACTCTTATAGCACATTTTTGTTCATTATTCATCCAGTTTTCACCATTTACCATATTGGCGTACTCTCCTATTGTCATTCCATAGACTACAGGTATGGGATGCATTCCGACAAATGATTCACAGTCTTTTTGCAATATAGGCCCATCTATATAATGGATATTAGGATTAGGCCTATCTAAAACTATCAATAGTTTATTAGCTTTAGCACAAGCATCTATAACATAGCTAAGAGTAGATATATATGTAAAAAAACGCACCCCTACATCTTGTATGTCAAATAGCACTACATCTATATCCCTTATATCATTTGGATCTAATTTTTTACTCTTACCATAAAGAGAAATTATGAGTAGTTCACTTTTAGATTCCGTTTTATTTTTTACTTCTTCCCCTGCACTGTGATCTCCTCGGAATCCATGTTCAGGAGAGAATATTTTAGTTATGTTAATCCCAAGAGATAAAAGAGAATCCACTATATGAGTATTTTCTATCATACCAGTGTGATTAGTTACTACAGCTACATTCTTGTCACTTAGAAGATTTAGATATAAATTTGTTCTATTTGCTCCTGGTATTATTTTTTGACTTTCTGTTATTCTATTGTCTCTTTGTGAATACACAGTTGTTGAAACCAAAAACATTATATATAATGTTGTTCTATTTAGGTACATTTGGGGCGTTTTTTAAAAATTGTTAATGTTTAATTTTGAGCAATTTGTAGCCAAAAGGCTAACCCACGATGATACGGAAAAATGTGATTTCACACTCACACCCTTTATAGTAAAAATAGCTATTATCTCTATAGCTTTAAGTGTAACTATAATGATAATAAGTATATCTGTAGGGGTCGGTATACAAGATAAAATAAGGGAGAAAGTAAGTGAACTATTCGGTCATATACAGATTACAGCATATGAAAATATAGATACTTATACCACTTCTTCTATCTCAAAAGATCAGGTATTTTACCCTGATATAAAAAAACTAAATGTAGAGGGAGTTACAAGTATACAAGCTTATTGTTATAAAGCTGGCATCATTAAAAATGATAAAACTTTTGAAGGGGTCATTCTAAAGGGGGTAGATAGTATTTATAATTTCAGTTTTTTAGAAAAATATTTACAAGAAGGTCACATACCTAGATATACAGAAGAATATAACGACAGCGTATTAATATCTAGTTATATCGCCAAGAATTTAGAATTGAAATTAGGAGATAAATTCAACATGTTTTTTTTAAGAAAAAATAAGACTCCTATAGTAAGAATTTTTAAAGTTTCTGGCATATTTAAAACTGATTTTTCAGATTATGATAAGACATTTGTATTTGCAGATATAAAACACGTTCAGCGCCTGAATAAGTGGAAACAAAATGAAATTAGTGGTTTTGAGGTTTTCATAGATGATTTTGATAAGCTAGATGAAATAGGACTAAAAGTATATAAAGGAATAGGAGCTGATTTAAACTCTACAACTATAGCTGAAAAACAAAGATTTATAATAGATTGGATAAAACTCTTCGATATTAATATTGCCGTGATACTCATAATAATGATATTAGTATCTGGTGTTAATATGGTAACAGTTCTAATCATCCTAATTTTAGAACGAATAAAATTCATAGCAGTCATGAAAACTATTGGATGTAATAACTCCACACTTAGAAGAATATTTTTCTTCAAGTCTACATATATAATATTAAGAGGATTGATATTTGGTAATATTATCGGCATTGGATTACTCTTGGCACAAAGTTATTTTGAAGTAATAGATCTAAATCCTGATATATACTACGTGGATACCATACCTATAAGTTTTAATTTATATCATGTATTCTTAGTAAATATATCTACAATGTTTTTTTGTTTATTGCTAATGTTTTTTCCTACGTATATGATCTCCAAAGTGAATCCTATGAAAATATTGAGGTTCGATTAAATTCTATCATGAGATTCAAACACTTATGAGTATTTGCAAAAGCCTCATTTGTTAAATACTAATAATCGTTCTATCGATAGCCAGGATAGATATGATTTTAAAAGGCGAATAAAAGGGCAGGGGAGCATTGAATTTAGATATCTTGATTTAATGGTTATATTTGGCTGCATTTTAATATCTCCTATGAAAAAATTACTCAAATCATTCATGGCATCTATACTATTTATATCATGTGTGGATGGATCTAAAAAAGGAGATATATCTTATATAGTGTGTACCACTGGTATGGTTGAAGATATAGTTAAAAATATAGTAATCGATAAAATACCTGTAGAATCATTAATGAAATCAGGAGTAGATCCACATCTATACAAACCTACTCAAGGTGATATTAAAAAGATAATAAAAGCAGATATAATATTTTACAACGGATTGCATTTGGAGGGGAAGATGACAGGAATCTTAGAAAATCTATCTGATAAAAAAAAAATTGTAGCTGTGTCAGAAGCCTTAGACAAATCAGATTTAATAAATGATACTGATTTTATAGGAGCTGAAGATCCTCATATATGGAATAATGTATCAAACTGGATAAAGGCAACTGATTACCTAAGGGATATACTAATTGAATTAGATGAAAAAAACAAAGATTTTTATATAGAAAACGCTAGCGTTTATGTAAAAAAATTAGAAGATTTACACCTGTATATAAAAAATAGCATAGCTAGTATTCCCCAAAATAGAAGAGTCTTGATTACTTCTCACGATGCCTTTTCTTATTACGGCATAGCTTATGGATTAGAGACAAAGGGACTACAAGGGATATCTACCGCCTCGGAATTTGGGTTAAAAGACGTAGTAAATATGGTAGATTTTATTATAGAAAGAGGGATAAAGGCAATCTTTGTGGAGGATTCGGTTTCTTCAAAATCACTAAAAGCAGTGGTAGATGGATGTAAGAGTAAAGGCTATGAGGTAGAGATAGGAGCAAGCCTATTTTCCGACGCTATGGGTGTGGAAGGTACGCCAGAGTCTACCTATATAGGCATGTTAACTCACAACACCGATCAAATAGTTAAAGCTCTGAAATAATATGTTAGAAGATGTATCTATAGAGGTTCATAGTTTAACTGTGAGTTATGAAAAGAGGCCTGTATTGTGGGATATAGATTTCACCTTGCCCGTAGGAGAGATAATAGGTATCATAGGGCCTAATGGTTCGGGTAAAACTACTTTATTGAAAGCCATTATGGGCTTGGTGCCCATAAGCAGTGGCTATGTAAAATTATTCGACAAACCATTCGATAAAGTTAGAAGTAGAATCAGTTATGTCCCACAGAGAGAGTCTGTAGATTGGGATTTTCCAGCCAGTGTTATGGATGTGGTCTTAATGGGCAGATACACTAAGAAAAATTTATTGACACCTCTAAAAGAGCGAGATTATTCCATAGCTAAAGAAGTTTTAGAACAAGTAGATATGCTCCCCTTTGCCGACAGGCAGATTTCTAAACTATCTGGAGGTCAACAACAACGTGTTTTTATAGCTAGGTCTCTGGCTCAGCAAGCCGATATTTATATTATGGATGAACCCTTTGTAGGTATAGATGCTGCTACTGAAGAGGCCATTCTAAATCTTTTAACAGATTTAAAAAACAAGGGAAAAACAGTTATTATAGTTCACCACGATCTACAGACTTCTTATCAGTATTTCAATTGGCTAGTCATGCTAAATACTCGCCTTGTGGTCTGCGGTAAAAAGGAAGATGTATTCACCTCTAAATTTTTACAAGAAGCCTATGGAGGTAAATTGAATGTATTGTCTAAGGTGGGTGATCTAATAAAAGATGGGGAATTCTCTGTAAGAGAAAAAGATGTATTATAATCGACCGATATGGAATCTCTCTTATATTTTTTTTCTTTTTCCGATTATAATATTAGGCTTGTCACCATTGGATGTGTTATTTTAGGCATCGCCTTATCTGTTATAGGGGTATTTCCTCTGTTGCAAAAAAAATCATTGATAGGGGATGTAATATCTCATTCTGTATTTCCAGGTATAGGCTTGGCTTTTTTTATTACCAATTCAAAAAACATGTATCTTCTGTTGTTGGGAGCTATTATAACTGGATGGCTCTCTACTATGTTCATAAATTTCATAAAGAACACCACCAAATTAAAACCCGATACCGTTTTAGCTACAGTATTAATAATATTCTTCAGCTTTGGAATTTTGTTGTTTAGCTTGATACAAAATCAGAGTCATCTCTCTAAATCTGGGTTAAATAATTTCATATTTGGAAAAGCTGCATCTATGAGTGAAAGCGATATATATATATTAGCTAGTGTGGCTGTGATTATCATCATTTTTGTAATAGTATTTTACAAGGCTTTTATAATAACCTGTTTCAATAGGGAATATGCCAAGACCATAGGTCTGCCAGTAGTGTGGATAGAGAGTTTAATATCTACCCTTACCATATTGGCTATAGCTTCGGGAATACAGACAGTAGGAGTCGTATTAATATCTTCTATATTGATAGTCCCTTGCGCTACTGCTAGATATCAAAGTGATAAGTTGTATGTAATTATCATTTTGAGCGCAATAATAGGAGGTGTATCTAGTTTATTTGGAGTATACATTTCTTTTGTAGCTCCTTCTATGCCTACTGGCCCTTGGATAGTTATATCTCTATCGATCATATCATTTTTATTTATGTTGTTGGCCACAAAAAATGGGGTTATTACTAAAATGATATTAAAGAGAAATAATCAGAGAAAGATACTTTTGGAAAACATCTTAAAAACTCTTTACAAACTTGGAGAAGATAGAGGTGATTTTTTTAGGCTGATTCAAGATACTCATATAATGTCCAAAAGACATTTTACACAAAGGGAATTACATATTGGAATGAAGAGGTTATGTAAAAAAAAATTCGTCATTCCATCTGGACAAAACACTTGGAAACTTTCTAAGATGGGCTTGGAGGAGGGCAAGAGAGTAACGAGGATTCATAGACTGTGGGAGTTATATTTATCTGTGAAGTTGAGACTTAAAAAAGATCACTTACATCCTATAGCAGAGTCTATAGAGCACGTTATAACCCCTGAGATAGAAGCTGAGCTATACAGAGAGTTATCTAATCCTAAGTCGGATCCACACGAAAAAATAATACCATAATATACATGGATAGTAACGACATATGGATTGTACTTACAGGATCTATCATAGCTATAAATTGTAGTCTATTAGGTGTTTTTCTAATCTTGAGAAAAATGGCGATGATAGGAGATGCTATATCTCATTCTATACTTCCAGGAATAGTTTTGGCATTTCTTTTTTTTGGAGAGCGCAATGCTTTTTTTATGATTTTAGGGGCAGTCTTATTCGGATTATTATTGGTATTTATGGTTGAATATTTTACCACTAAGATTAATTTACAAAATGATGTCTCCATAGGTTTTTCTTATACTTTTCTCTTTGCTCTAGGGATAATTTTAATTTCTCTTTTTACAGGTAAAGTCGACATAGATACCGATTGTGTACTATATGGAGAAATAGGTTATGTGCCTTTAGATACTGTTTACATAATGGATACTGATATAGGTCCTCGCTCATTTTGGATTACTATAATGGTTTTATTATCATTATTAATTCTGTTAAAAATAGGATTTAAGGCCTTGTATATAACCTCTTTTGATCCTAATTATGCTTCATCTATAGGTGTTCCCGTTGTGTTGTGGAATTATTTTTTAATGACACAAGTCTCTGTAGTGGCTGTCACTTCCTTTGAATCTGTGGGCGCTATCTTAGTTATATCATTTTTAGTAGTACCTCCAGCGACAGCATATCTCGTTACGGATAAAATAAAACCTCTATTTATAGGTTCTGCAGTTATAGGGGTTTTGTCCTCTGTATTGGGATATACATTATCTATATGGTTAAATGTTTCTATATCAGCTAGCATGGCCGTTGTATCTGGATTGTTTTTTACCTTAGCCCTGATATTTTCTTCCCTAAAGAAAAAGAGAGACATAAATAAATATTTATCCTACAGGGAATAATAGATATGAAAGGGAAATTGCCAAAAAAACTGTATTACACTATAAGTGAAGTGGCCGATTATTTTAATGTGAATATCTCTTTGATTAGATTCTGGGAAAAAGAATTCGAAGAGATAAATCCCAAAAGAAATCAAAAAGGCAACAGATATTTCACCAGTAAGGATATAGATAATATAGCTTTTATATATGATTTGTTAAAGGTCAAAGGTTATACTATAGAAGGGGCAAAGGAGAAATTGAAAAATGAAAAAGAGGTAAGCTTGTCTAATTATCAACTCATAAAAAAGTTAGAAAATATTAAAAGTAGACTGTTAAAATTAAAAGCAGTAAAAGATGATTTATAAATCATATTATTTCAGGTGGAACACCTATTTATTAACATTATTAATATCTTAAATACCAATTGAGCTATATAGATATTGTAATTATCGGAGTACTCTCTTATGGGTTTATTAGAGGTCTTTACAACGGATTGATATTAGAGTTGACATCTTTGGCAGCTTTATTTTTAGGTGTATACATATCTATTTATTTTTCTCATTACAGTCTAGAGATCCTCAAAGAGTTTTCAGTAGATGAGGCATATTTAGATATAGTATCATTTTCCATAACTTTTGTCACTGTTGTATTATGTGTGAATATTTTCGGTAATATTTTGAATAAAATAATTAAGATTATTTCTTTAAATATTATCAATAGAGTATTTGGGGGAATCTTTGGATTTATAAAAATGGCTGTCATAACATTTAGTATTTTATACGTTTGTAAGAATATAAACGACAACTTTTTTTTCTTCGAAAAGAATATTTTTGAAGGATCAAAATTGGCAGAAGTAATATTGAATTATGGCAATGGGGTTATGACAAAATTTTATTAAATCTTTTGAAATCATACTGTAAATGATTAGATATTGCTTATCAGCTTTACTTGTTTGTGTTTTTAGCCTAAGCTCTTTTTCTCAAAAGAGCTCTCATATACTTAAGTTAGACATAGGTTCAGGCTTACACACTCTAATAGATAAAAATTTTTCATCTCAGATATATACTGGAATTTCCACCTCTGGCGGACTAGGATATTTTTATCAAACTAATGTCTCAAAATACAAAACTCTATTCTACGCAGATAAGGGATTCTATAATGAAAAAAAACTTTTTCCCAATATTTGGTCAATAGACATAGACTTTTATCAAATGTATCTCAGGAACCAATTTGTTATGCATATAAGCTCTTTTAGTGATGTAAATTATTTTTTAGGAGCTTCTACAAATAATAAATTTTATCTCAACACTATCACAAAATTTAAGAATTCTAACAATTCAATAGCTTATTCTATAATTTCAGATTTGTCTATAAGTAATCTTATTGAGTATAACTTTTCCTTTTTTTCTGCTCCTCTAACATTTGTATGGGCCGTGGATATAAGTTTATTAACTCATATGTTAAGACCACTTTACAGTGGAATAATATCAAATAAAAATAAGATAATAGGTCAGAGCAAATTCTCCTTTATAAATGAAAGTATTCAAAC